>DNAD01000055.1:236-485 GCA_003484785.1 Lachnospiraceae bacterium | reverse complement strand
GTGATCCCGTGATCACGCCTAAGCGCACGATCCGCAGGCAGGTCGGTGCAGAGGAGGCCTTTATTGTACTGATCGCAAGGATATTGTTATCAGGACTCCTTTTCGGAAACGCTTTTTCATTTGTTTTCAGTCTGTCCGGCGGTCTTCTTGCCATGGCAGTCATGTCGGCGGCCGCAGGCTGTGAAAGGTTTAGCCTGATGGGAGTGAGCATGCTGGGAGGGGTCTTTCACAATCTGGGACAGCTTGTTT
>DNAD01000055.1:0-165 GCA_003484785.1 Lachnospiraceae bacterium | reverse complement strand
GCAGCTTAAGCTGGCATATTACGGGCCTGTGCTTATGGTATCGGGACTGATTGCCGGGGCTCTTACCGGGTTTATCGCATCGCTGCTGCTTCCAAGGCTTAAGGAGCTTGTCAGTGAAAACAAATATCCGGGTAACTGATATTATGATGATGTCAGGGTAAAAAG
>DNAD01000053.1:1765-4010 GCA_003484785.1 Lachnospiraceae bacterium | reverse complement strand
TTAGAGGATATCTGATGGAGATTTACGGAAAGAACAGACACAAGGCTATTATCGGGGCAGTATTGATACTTGCTGCTTCAATAGCTTTTGTGTCTGTTTTTCTGTTTACGGACGGTTTTGATCTGATAAACCCAAGTGTAAGGTTTGATGCGCCGGAGAATGGAAGCACGGAGTTTACCGCCGCCGCCGATATCAACTTAAAGCCCTTTTCCTGGCAGGACGGAAGAAACACATATCAGGGCTATGATGTGGAGCTTCTGTACGAGCTTGCGGATAAGATGAACATGAATGTCAGGCTGAAGCTTCTTGACAGAAAGACGGCCCTTTCGGCGCTTTCCGACGGAAGCATCGATGTGATGGCAGGCTATGAGACGGCTCTTTCCAATGAGGATGAGGAGCATATCTTTACCATCCCCTCCTGTGAGCTTGATTATGTAGTATACGGAAGAGAGAAGGCTGATTCCATCGCCGACCTCTATAATACGAGAGTAGCCTCCCTTGTCGGGCTTGACGGATACGGACTTTCCCAGGAGCTTATCAGGGTATCCTCCTACAGGGATATGTTCGAGGGCATACGGGACGGCAGATACGATTACGGGATCTGCCCGAAGGAGAGCGCGAAGGCCATGCTTAAGCAATATGGCATAAGCGGCCTGAGACCCGGCTGTGAGGTGATGCGCTCCAATTATTGCCTGATCCTTAAAAAGGGCAGCGAGGATCTTAAGAGCAGGCTCGATATTGCGCTGAAGACCCTGTATAAGGAGGGAGAGCTTGACAGGCTTGACAGAAAATGGATAAGTCATTATGAGAGAAGCACCATCAGAGGAATACTCAGAGATCATCCGGTACTTTTCGGGATGTTCCTGTTTTCGGTCTGCTTTGCTCTCTTCTGTGCATATCTGCATTTTGATGAAAAGCGACGCTTTGATCACAACGAGGCACTGACCGAAAGGCTTTGGGACAATCTGGAGGTGACCGATAAGGAGAATCTGAGGCTTGGCAGCCGGTACTGGTCACTTAAGAAGGCTCTTGAAGGTGAGAAGGCCTCCAATTCGGGAAAGAGGCGGTTTCTTTCAGAGCTCTCCGAAAAGCTCAGGATTCCGGTTAATAACGCTGTCCGTTTTACGGAGCTTGCAAAAAAGAACCTTGACGATCCCGATATGGCCCTGGATTACCTTGATCAGCTTCAGAGACTTACGGGAGGGCTTTCCCGGCTTGTAAACCAGCTGCTGGAGGCGGCAAGGATCGAAAGCGGAGAGCTTAAGCTTGAAAGCAGGCCCATGGAGCTGTATTCGGTGCTTGATGATATCGATGCGGTCATCTCCGATGATGCCGATAAGAAGGATCTGAGGCTCATGATCGGAAGCGGGGATATAGATGACAGCAGTGTCCTTTGCGACAGACTGAGGCTCAATCAGGCGATCTTTAATTTTGCCTTTAATGCCGTAAGGTTCACCCCGCCGGGAGGGGAGGTAAGGATCACCTTAAACCAGCTTCCCGCTGACAGAAAAGGCTACGGAAGATACGAATTCAGAATAAGGGATAACGGTCTTGGAATGAGCCCGGAATTTGTTGAAAGGATCTTTGAGCCCTTTGAACACGGCTCCTATATTGATGAGCGCGGCAGACAGGCGGAAGGAAACGGACTGGGGCTTGCGATCTCAAAGGGGATAATAGAGGCTATGGGAGGTAATATCACGGTGGACACCACACCCCAGAAGGGAGCGGAGTTTGTCATTACCCTTGAACTCAGGCTTCAGAATGAACAGCCCGACCCGAAGGAAGAGGAGGCGCGCAGAAAAAGGGAAAACGGGATCAGCCTTCAGGGAAAGCGGGTCCTGTTTGCGGCAGAGGATGAACAAAGCGCTGCTGAGACGGAAAGCTTCACGCTGCCGGGCGTAACCATAGCTGTCAGGCAGGGCGGTGAAGCCGTTCTTAACGAGCTCAGGCTTTCCTCCGGAGCTCCTTACGATATCCTGTTCACTGATATTAAGCTTTCCGATATGGATGGATTTGAGCTTGCCAGAAGGATCAGGCAGCTGGCAAATCCGGAGCTTTCCGCGATCCCGGTGATCGCGCTGACCTCTGATATCATGGAGGATGACAGAAAAAGGATATTTGCTTCGGGAATGAACGGGCAGCTTTCCAGGCCTCTGGATAAGAAGCGGTTCATACAGACGATTGTCTGCTATACACAGGAAAAACAGGCAGGGCAGTTATAGCGCACGGTTTGCAGGCAAACCGG
>DNAD01000053.1:0-1674 GCA_003484785.1 Lachnospiraceae bacterium | reverse complement strand
CTTCTTGTTACGGACACAGACGATCTTTGCCGGTATCTTCTGCTCCTTTCCAACCATGACATTAACAGAAGGCAGACCGGGCAGTTTTCAAGGTTTAACACACCATTCTGGTGTGGGAAGTTTTAATTAGTAACAATTCGTTTCCTATAATTCTTTAACGGTATGGGTACGATCAAAGATCGTAATATAAGGCAAATTCCTTCGGATGGGGAAGCCTCATAACGGCATCCGAATCCCTGCGGCGGCGGGCTGTATGCAGCTCAAGCAGTCTTTTGGGGAATACTCCGCCTGCGGTGAGATAATCGTTATCCGCTTCCAGCGCGTCAAGAGCCTCGGAAAGGCTTGCGGGCAGGCCGGTCAGCTTTTTCTTTTCCTCCTCCGGGAGGTTGAAGAGGTTAAAGTCGTAGGGCCCCCAGCCCTTTTTGTGGGGATCGATCCTGTTTTTGATCCCGTCAAGCCCTGCCATCAGGATGGCGGAGAGGGCAAAATAGGGATTGCAGCAGGCATCGGGATTCCTGAGCTCGAACCGCTTTACCTCCGGAGCCTTTGCGTAGGCGGGTATCCTTACCACCGCGCTTCTGTTGGCCATTGCGTAGCCTATGGTCACGGGAGCCTCGAAGCCCGGGATCAGTCTCTTATAGGAATTGGTGGAGGGGTTGGTTATCGCGCAGAGGGAACGGGCGTGGGTAAGCAGGCCTCCGATAAAATAAAGGGCCGTGTCGCTCAGGCCGCCATAGCCGTTTTCATCATAGAAAACAGGCTTTCCTTCCTTCTTAAGAAGCATGTGGACATGCATTCCGCTTCCCGCCTCCCCCGCTACGGGTTTGGGCATAAGGGTCGCGGTCTTTCCGCTCTTAACCGCCTCGTTCTTTATTATGTACTTTGTATTCATGGTGTTGTCGGCCATCTTAAGCATTTCGCCAAGCTCCACCTCGATCTCCATCTGGCCGCAGGCTCCCACCTCGTGGTGATGGTATTTGACATCGATCCCCCATTTTTCCATTGCAAGGCACATCCTTGAGCGAAGATCGTTGTTTATGTCCATGGGAAGGCTGATATGATAGCCCCTGCCGTTATTGATAAGGTAGCCGTTGTTGTTGTCAACGTGGGAGGATGACCATTCCGCCTGCCTTGCCCCTATGGAGAAGCCGCTGTTCTCGGGCTCGTTAGCATATGCCACCTGGTCGAAGATATAAAATTCGTATTCCGGGCCCACAAGCATCTCATCGGCGATCCCGGATTCCTTCATATATTCGAGCGCGCGTTTCGCGATGTTTCTGGGATACTGGTCAAAGGGACGGTTGTTCGGGTGATCGATTATCATCACATCCCCTATCATGGAAAGGGTAGGTACCTCACAATATGTATCGATGACCGCCGAATCAAGCACAGGAACAAAGACCATATCGCTTTTTTCCACTGCCGCATAGCCGTAATTCGATCCGTCAAAGCCTATCCCGTGGATCATCGTGTCTTCGGTGAGCCTTTCGGCGGGAATGCTTAAATGCCTCCACCTGCCGTCTATATCCGTGAGCTTGAAATCTACTATCTGTATCTGATTGTCCTTACAGAGCCTTTGAATGTCCTCTAAAGTATTTGCCATGTGGCTTTTCCTCCTTTATCGTGAGCGTCTGCGCTCCCCTGATCTTGTTTATGGGGCCGTGCACCGGGTGG
>DNAD01000044.1 GCA_003484785.1 Lachnospiraceae bacterium | reverse complement strand
CTGTCCTCCATAAGCGGCACATGCTTATGGGCAGCCGCGTGATATACCACGTCCGGCCTGTATTTTTCGAATACCTGATCGATCCTCCTGCTGTCCCTGACGGAGCCTATGAGAACCTCAAGGTTAAGCCCCGGGTAGTCGGTCCTAAGCTCCTGCTCTATATCGTAGGCGTTATTCTCGTAAACATCAAAAACAATAAGAAGCTTCGGCCCTCTGCCGGCGATCTGCCTGCACAGCTCGCTTCCGATTGAGCCCCCGCCCCCGGTAACGAGGATCGTCTTTCCCTGCAGGTAGGTAAAGATCTCATCCAGGTTGACCTTGATGGGCTCCCTTCCAAGAAGGTCCTCTATGGCCACGTTCCGCATGCTGCTTACGGTCACGTCCCCGTTTACCAGCTGGTACATCCCCGGAAGGTTCTTAAGCTCGCATCCGGTCTCCTTACAGATATTTAATATATCCCTCTTTTCGGAAACGGTGGAATTGGGCAGAGCCACATAGATCTTGTTTATGTCGTATTTTTTTACGTTTTCGAATATGTCGTCACGCCCGCCGACCACGGGAACATCGTCGATATAGCGGTTCCACTTGTTGGGATCGTCATCTATGATGCAATAGACCCTGTCTATGGTCTCCTTGCCGTTATTGACGTCACGCAGGATCATCTGCCCGGCGCTTCCCGCGCCGATCAGCATCACCCGGCCCGTCTTTTCAACCCTGGTATCCCGAAGCAGCCTTGATATCACGCCCTGCTGCAGCAGAACAAACCTGTAGGAGAACCTTATTCCCACGATCAGCACAAACTGCACCACCATACCGAAGGTATAGTAGGAGATCGGCATCCTTCTGAACATGAGGGTTATGAAGCAGGTATGGAACAGGGAGGTGACCACAGAGGCTATGGTGGCCCTGGAAAGCTCTCTGTAGCTTGCGTATCTCCAGATACTGCGGTAGAGCTTGAGCACTCCGAAGATACAGAGGCAGAAGACCGTATAGAGAGGCGCGAATTTCAGAAAGGGAATAAGATAATAGTCGGGGATCTCGCTGATCCTGGCGTCAAACCTTACCCACAGGGCTATGAAATAGGAAAAATTGACAGCAAAAATATCATAGAGCACCAGGAATATCATCACATACTGCCAGTGCTCCAGCCTTCTGATCTTATTCGGTTTTCCCTTTTTATTATCTATACTCATGGTTTTATTGAATTCTAACAGAAGTTACAGTCATGTTCAATAAAAAAATCCAATCCGGCAATACTTCAGCTTGTTAAAGCGCTAAAATAATGTTATCATAGTCAGAAAGCCGGGGAACTGTTCATATATAAATTGATTTTGTAACAGTTCCCAAAGAGGAGGAAATATTTATGGAAAGCTTTATGGACGGACTGACGCATGTAAACGACACCATCAATACCTTCGTATGGGTGCAGATCGGTCTTGTGCTGCTGATCGGCGCGGGGGTGTTACTTACTATCCTTTTGGGCTTCTTCCAGGTGACTCATATAAAGCACTGGATGAAGAAGACGATAGGCGGGGTCTTTGACAAATCATCCCACAATAAGAACGAAAAGGGTTCGGTCTCCCAGTTTCAGGCTCTGTGCACTGCCCTTGCGGCAACCATCGGAACCGGAAATATTGCCGGAGTGTCCGCCGCTATATGTATAGGCGGCCCGGGCGCTGTATTCTGGATGTGGCTGGCGGCCTTTTTCGGAATGATGACCAATTTCTCGGAAAACGTACTGGGCATCTACTACAGAAGAAGGAATCCCGACGGTGAGTGGTCCGGAGGCGCCATGTACTATTTAAAGGACGGCCTCGGCAACATCATCGGCTATGAAAAGATCGGAAAATTCCTTGCCGTGCTGTTTTCCGCATTTGCGGTTCTGGCTTCCTTCGGTATCGGGAATATGGGACAGGTAAATAAGATAACGCTTAATATCGAATCTGCCTTTTTCCCGAACGCATCAGATTCTCAGGTAGTCTCAGGCGTTCCCCTGGTATCCCTGATCATCGGCATAGTCCTTATGGTGATCGCAGGCGTTATAATCATCGGCGGTCTGGAGAGGATAGCCGCTGTGGCGGAAAGGGTCGTTCCTTTCATGGCCGTTTTCTATATCATCGGCTCACTGATCATAATGTTCGTTCACATTACCTCTCTGGGCGCCATGTTTGTGGCGATCTTTAAGTTTGCCTTCGGTATAAAGGCTGTGGCCGGCGGTGCATCGGGAGTCGCCATAAAGACCGTTATAACCCAGGGCTGTAAGAGAGGCGTTTTCTCCAACGAGGCCGGTCTCGGCTCCTCTGTTATGGTCCACTCCAATTCCGACGTAAAGGAGCCCGTCAAGCAGGGGCTCTGGGGGATCTTCGAGGTATTTGCCGACACCTTCGTTGTCTGCACCATGACAGCTGTGGTAGTGCTTTCCTCAGGCTATATCGATCTTTCCACCGGTCTTGTAAAGGAAGGGGTTTCGGACGCCACCCTGGTAGCCCAGGCCTTCGGAAACGTGTTCGGAAAGCCGGGGGAATGGTTTGTGGCCATCGCGGTCCTGCTCTTTGCCTTTACCACTGTGCTCGGCTGGTCTCACTACGGCAGCAAATCCGTGGAATATCTCTTCGGCATGACCGGAGTAAAGGTATACCGGGTGATCTTTGTGCTTATGATAGTCTCGGGAGCGGTGATGACCTCCTCCCTTGCCTGGGATATCTCCGATACCTTCAACGGGCTCATGATGATCCCCAACCTTATCGGTGTCATCGCCCTCTCTCCGGTGGTGGTTTCAATACTGCGCAATTATATCGACAGAAGGCTCCTTAACAAGGAGGTGGAGCCGATGCTCTCCTTCTTCCCCGATATACAGAAAGAAAGCGCCGATGCGGTACGCTCCGGCGCCGAATGATCGGTGATCCGTTACTATTCACAGCCTTTTGGGCTGTGATAGTAACGGTGATCCATCCCATCCAGGATGACTTTTGACGCTGTAATCTAATCATATGACATGATCCAGTATCGACAAAGCGGCGGCTGCCTCTACACAGGGCACCGCCCTTATTACTATGCAGGGATCGTGCCGGCCCTTTATCTCAAGCACGCCCTCCTCCATTTTTGAAAGGGAAACGCTCTTCTGCGGCCTTGCTATGGAGGGGGTAGGCTTGAAGGCCGTCCTGAATACTATGGGCATTCCCGAGGTTATCCCCCCGAGGATCCCGCCGTGATTGTTGGTCCTTGTTTTTATCACTCCTTCTTCGATACAGAACTCATCGTTATTCTCACTTCCCCGAAGCGATGCCGCCTCAAAGCCTCTTCCGAATTCCAGTCCCTTTACCGCGGGGACCCCGAAGACCATCCGCGCTATTGTGTTTTCAATGCCGTCAAACATGGGATCTCCAAGGCCTGCCCTCACTCCCGTTACCGCACATTCAACCGTCCCTCCCACGGAATCCAGCTCCTCTTTTGCCTTAAGGATCCTTTCCTGCATCTTATTCATAACATCGTTATCGATCACCGGAAGCTCCTTCCCGCTTACATCCTCAAAGGGGCCCGTGAGCGGATAGGGAGTGTCCTTAACGTCAGCTATACTGTAGATATGGGAGAACACCCTGATGCCCCGCTCTTCAAGAAGCTGAAGCGCTATGGCGCCCGCGGCACACAACGGGGCGGTAAGCCTTCCCGAAAACTGTCCGCCTCCCGCTATATCGTTATATCCGCCATACTTCACCGATGCGGTATAGTCGGCGTGTCCGGGCCGGGGCATATCCTTTATGTTTGAATAGTCCTTTGAATGGGCGTCCTTATTCCATATGAGAACAGTAAGGGGCGCTCCGCAGGTAAGGCCGTCTGCAAGGCCTGCGATAAATTCCGGCTCGTCCGCCTCTTTTCTTTGGGTGGCAAGAGGGCTGTTTCCCGGGGCGCGCCTCTGCATAAAGGCCTTAAGCCTCTCCATGTCTATCCGTATTCCTGCCGGCAGCCCCTCCAGGGTAAACCCTATCGCCCTTGAATGGGACTGTCCGAAAATGCCAAGCTTTATCCTGTTTCCTGTTATATTACTCATTTATTTACCTTTTCCCGGTTACTCATCTTTATTTTTTTCTCCGATCCTGCAAGGCATGATCCGGTTGCATGGTTAACCGCCATTTACTCTTTAATATTGGGGCGTTGGATCGTTATACAATTAATGGACCGGCAGTGATTTACGTTATTGAGCATATAATGTTACTATTCACAGCCGA
>DNAD01000054.1 GCA_003484785.1 Lachnospiraceae bacterium | reverse complement strand
AAGGCTGTGAATAGTAACAACTGTTCAGTTACTATCACAGCCCAAAAGGCTGTGAACAGTAATACTGTTCATACTGAACAATTACAATAAAGGAGATAAACAATATGTATGATATGAAGGCGCTTTATGAAGCAAAAAGCGCGGAGGATGCGGTCCGTTTAAGGCTCCTGCATCCCGAGGCGCAGATAATAGCCGGGGGCTCGGATGTGCTGGTGCAGATGCGGGAAGGCAGAAGAGCCGGAAAGGAACTGATCTCCATATATATGATCGATGCCCTGAGGGGAGTAAGCCTCGATGAAGAGGAAAACCTTCGTATAGGTTCGCTTACCAGCTTTTCCCATATAACAAGGGATCCGCTTATTCAGAAATACTGCAATGTACTGGGAGAGGCGGTGGATCAGGTGGGATCGCCCCAGATAAGGAACATAGGCACCATCGGCGGAAATACCTGCAACGGAGTGACCTCTGCCGATTCTGCCTCAACCCTCCATGCCTATGAGGCGGTGATCGAGCTTACCGGAAAGGACGGGGTGCGCCGTATCCCCATAAAGGATTTTTATATTAAGGCGGGGCAGGTGGATATCGCGCCCGATGAGATACAGACCGCGATATTGATACCAAAGGAAAGCTATGAGAATACTTACGGCCACTATATCAAATACGGCCTCAGAAACGCCATGGAGATAGCGACCCTGGGCTGCAGCGTTAACGTAAGGCTTTCAGAGGATAAGAGTATTATCGAAAGATGCAGGATCGCCTACGGAGTTGCGGGGCCTGTTCCCATGAGATGCCCCTCTGCGGAGGCCGCGGCAAACGGCGCACAGCCTTCAAAGGAGCTGGCAGAGCGCTTCTCGAGGACGGTGATCGGGGACATAACCCCGCGTGATTCCTGGAGGGCAAGCAAGGCCTTCCGTCAGCATATAGCGGTGGAGATGGCAAAACGGGCGTTTGAAAAAGCGGTAGAGCTTGCAGGGGGTGAAATGAGATGAGCACACAGTACAAATTGATCCATTGCACCATAAACGGCAAAGAAACGGAAAAAATGGTGGACGTGCGCGCCTCCCTTACGGATATGCTCAGAAACGAATATCACCTTACCTCGGTAAAGAAGGGTTGTGAGGTGGGAGAGTGCGGCGCCTGCAATGTCCTGATAAACGGAGAAGCCTTCAATTCCTGCATATACCTTGCGGTATGGGCGGAGGGAAAGAGCATACAGACCCTGGAGGGGCTTCTTTCTGACGAAGGAGAACTGAGCGATATCCAACAGGCCTTTATAGAGGAAAGCGCCATCCAGTGCGGTTTCTGTACACCGGGCTTTATAATGACGGCGGCGGAGATCTTAAATACGGGAAAGCTCTATACCGATGATGAGCTGAGAAAACTGCTTTCGGGGCATCTCTGCCGGTGCACGGGCTATGAGAACATACTCAGGGCTGTAAAGAAGACAATGTACAGAAGGCTGGGAAAGGAGATCGATTTCTAAGGAAGCGCTGTCCGGATCGATCTTTCCCCGGAAAACTTTTTCATACCATCCGTTTTGCGATGATCTTAAGAGCTCTTACCGCCTCCCTGATCTGAGCCTCGGTGTTAAAATATGAAAAGCTGAAGCGTACCGCTCCCTGAGCCTTTGTTCCAAGAGCCTCGTGCATTCGCGGGGCGCAGTGGGCTCCCGAACGGGTGGCTGTGTCAAATTCATCGGAAAGAATATCAGATACCTCACCGGAGTCCGCATCTTTAATGTTTAAGGCAACAATACCGGCGTGGTCTTTCGAAAAGTCGCCGTATATCCGGATCCCGGGTATTAAGGCGGCTTCTTTGTAAAATAGCATGGTAAGGTTTCGGATCCTTTCGCCGATATTCCTGAGGCCTGTCTGCTGTATATATTCAACTCCGGCACTGAGCCCTGCAATACCGTGGCCGTTTAAGGTACCGGCCTCCAGACGGACGGGGTAATCGGAGGGCTGGAAGCGGCTGTAGGTCTGAACGCCGGTGCCTCCTGCCTTTAAGGGCTTTATGTCGATCCCCTCTTTTATGCAGAGGCCGCCTGTGCCCTGGGGGCCCATAAGCCCCTTATGTCCAGTAAAGCAAAGCACATCTGCTCCGAGCTTTTGCATGTCTATATCATGGGAACCTGCGGTCTGGGCGGTATCTACCACGAGAAGCGCCTTGTGAGCATGAACAATTTCGGAAATGTGTCCGATATCAAGGACATTTCCTGTGAGATTTGAAGCGTGTGTGCACACCACCAGCTTTGTTTCCGGTCTCATAAGGCGTTCAAAATCCCCGATATCCAAAAGCCCCTGCTTATCCGCGGGGACGAAATCGACATTGACACCACGCGTGGCTTCAAGCTGATACAGCGGACGAAGGACCGAATTATGCTCAAGATCTGTGGAGATCACGTGATCGCCGCGCTCAAGCAGGCCGTAAAGGGCGGTATTGAGGGCTTCTGTGACTCCGCTTGTAAATATCACGTGGTCGGGCCTTTTGCAGTTAAAGAACTCCGCAAGCCTTACCCTGGCGTTATAGATCATCCGGGAGGAATCAAGAGCGCTCTCATAGCTTCCTCGGGAGCTGTTTGTGAGGGTACCGAGAGCCTTAAGAACGGCTTCCTTTACCTGCGGGGGTCTGTAGAGAGAGGTAGCTGCGCTGTCAAGATAGATCATAGCGCACTCACGATGATTTTTATTATGAACAGAACCGCCACAACCTTGAGTGCCGGGGTTATCTCTTTTTTCTTTCCCGAAAACAGCTTGCAGACAACGTATGAAAGGATGCCGAAGAGCTTTTCCATATTTTTCCTCCTGCCGGGAACATGTGTGAATGACTATATTTTCGTAATGAAATTGTATCAATTATTTCCGTAAAAGTCCACACCACTTGAATTTTACGGGATATTTTTGTATCCTTATGTAACAGTTCACCGTTGGATGAAATGTCATGTGATCGCCTGTTATTCCGGGGTAAGGATCTGTTGAGAAATAACTTTTACGTATTCTCGGCGGAAAGGAAGGATATGATTCAGAAAAATTATATATTAAATATGTTCAGGACGCCGTTTCCGGGAGTCGACGCTCTGGCCGAGATAAAACAGATACTTGAGGAAACGCCGCATAAGGATGCGCTCATCACGCTGTATTCAAACGGTTATCCCGAGAGTGTTGTAAAGAAGCTGGCGGCAGAGCTTAAAAGGTGTCTTCCGAAAGTGAAGGTCATCGGGATATCCCTGTTTGCGCTGGCGGATGTGGGGCCGAACGCGAAGGGAATGAGAATGAATCTCATAGTGACCGAAAAGGCCGGGATAGATGTGGTCATGCTGCCCTGTGTACCGGGTGAGGAGGATATGGCGATAAGGAGCATGAAGGAAAGGCTCGATCAGCTTCCCGACGCCAGGGCAGTGGAGCTTATAGTGCTTAACATGGCGCTCAACACGACCAGGTTTATGGAGGAAATATCCGAGGGAAGAGAAGAGCTTGGGATCTTCGGGACCGTGAGCACAAAGGAGATCCCCCAGATATTTCAGGATGAGAGAGGTTACTCCTTCGGCTTCTTTAAGAAGCTGGAGAAATATTACAGTAATCAGTTTGCTGTGGGGGAGGACTTTCTTAAGGACGGCTTTGTTTGCGTGATATTTTCCGGGAATGAACTTGAGGTAAAGCTTAATTATGCCCTTGGCTGGCATCCCATCGGAAAGGAGATGTCTATAGTAAAGGGTCAGAAAGGAAGGTATGCGGAGACTGCCCTTACGGAGATAGACGGAATGGTGGCCGCCGATCTGTATAAGGAATACCTGGGAGTCGTTCCGGATCAGTATTTTATCAGGAATATCTGTGAATTTCCCCTCATGGTCAGGAGAAATGAAATGGATATCTGCCTGATCCCCTTTGATTACGGAGATAACGGAGAGCTTTATTTCAGCGTAAAGCTTGATGAGGATGAAAAGGTGCGTTTTTCCTTCGCTACCCATGACGAGGTTCTGGGCGCTGTTGAAGATTCCTTTAACAGTATGTCGCAGTTTGCGCCTCAGGCGCTCTTTATGGTGCTCTGCGGGAACAGATACAACCTCCTTCGGGAGGAGGCAAAGCTTGAATGGGAGGGTTTTAAAAAGAAAAACGGGGATTATGTGCTGCTTCACGGGGCCAGTGAGCTTTTCTATCAGAACGGCCGGGGAGGAGTGTTAAACAGCGCTCATGTGGCCGTGGGAATGCGAGAGGGCCGTATAGCAGAGGGCATGGTGATGGAAAAGCCGGATAAGTGCTGCGATCATAAGGTAAATTTCATCCCTCTTGCGGAAAGAATGTCCGTTTTCATGAGCAAGATGACCGCCCAGCTTGAAGAGACAGTGGCACAGGCCAATGCCGCCAACCGGGCAAAGTCTGCCTTCCTTTCCGGAATGTCCCATGAGATACGGACACCCATAAATGCGATCCTGGGCATGGATGAGATGATCCTTAGGGAGAGCAATGAAGACAATGTCGTCGGATACGCGGAGGATATAAGATCCGCCGGGAACAGCCTTCTGGGCATTGTTAACGATGTGCTGGATTTTTCCAAGATAGAGGCGGGCAGGATGGATATCATCCCCGTTGAGTATGAATTTGCCTCTGTTATAAATGATCTCTATAATGTGATAAGGGTCAGGGCCGCGGACAAGGGGCTTGAGCTTAAGCTCGATCTGGATCCGCAGACTCCCTCGATCCTTTACGGTGATGAGATAAGGCTAAAGCAGATAATAACCAACATCCTTACCAATGCGGTCAAGTATACCGAGAAGGGCAGCGTTACCCTGAAGGTAAGAAGCAGGCGGAAGGGCTGCTGTGAGAAAGATAAGGACGTCTCCTGTGAGTTTCACGGAAGGATGTGCCTGACAAATCCCGTTATCCTGGAGGTATCGGTGATCGATACGGGGATAGGGATTAAAAAGGAGGATATCAAGAAGCTCTATACCGCCTTTAAGAGGGTGGATGAGGAAAGAAACAGGACCATAGAGGGAACAGGGCTGGGGCTTACCATAACAAGGCAGCTTCTTTCGCTGATGGATTCCGAGCTTAAGGTGGAAAGTACCTATGGAAAGGGCTCGACCTTCTCCTTCAGCCTCCTTCAGGGCATAGTAAGGGACGAGCCCGTGGGTGAACTGAATGACAGGTTTACGAAGCATTCCGCAGCACGCAGGAAGTACCGGGAGAGGTTTACGGCGCCGACTGCACACATTCTGGTCGTGGATGATACGAAGATGAACCTCGACGTAATGAAAAATCTCCTGAAAAAGACCCGGATAAGCGTAGATACTCTCGAAAGCGGAGAGGAGGCTCTTAAAGCAGTAAAGGAAAACCGGTATGATATAATCTTCCTGGATCATCGTATGCCCCACATGGACGGGATAGAGTGCTTTGAGCTGATGAAGGAGCTTGAGGATAACAAAAGCAAGGATGCCCCGGTGATCTCGCTTACCGCAAACGCGGTGTCGGGGGCAAGGGAGGAATACCTGCTCCACGGCTTTACGGACTATCTCACCAAGCCCATCGACTCCAACAAGCTTGAGGAAATGCTCATAAGGTATCTTCCGAAGGAGAAGGTAAGGCTTTCTTCGGATGATAATATGGAAGGAGAAGTAAGAGATTCCGGTAATTTCGATCAGGAGACCGCAAACAGGGTAGTCCTTATCGACGATGAGTCGGTGATACACGAGGTGGCAAAAAGCATTCTTTCCGACACCTGCAGACTGAAATGCTTTAAGGACGGAGAGACTGCCCTTAAATATCTTGGAAACAACAGGGCCGATCTGATACTTCTGGACGTAAAAATGCCGGGTATGAGCGGGTTTGAGGTCATTGAGAGGCTGAAGGAGCTTCCGCAGACAGTAAAAACACCGGTTATTTTCCTTACCGGCGATGAAAACGGGGAGACGGAGGTTGAGGGCTTCAGGGCAGGAGCCTGGGATTATGTAAGAAAGCCCTTTGTTGCCCAGGTCTTAAAACAGAGAGTAAGGCATACGATAGAGCTTTCACACCTTCAGCAGAAGCTTTCGGATGAGGTGGCAAGACAGACCATAAGGGCCGACCATCTTACTCAGGAGGTTATGCTGGCTCTCTCGCAGACGGTTGATGCCAAGGATCATTATACAAGGGGACATTCCGAACGGGTGGCGGGATACGCAACTCTCCTTGCGGACAGGATGGGAATGACCATAAAGGAGCAGGAAGACATATATGCCATGGGACTGCTTCATGACGTGGGAAAGATAGGGGTTGCGGAGGAGATAATCAACAAGCCCGGAAAGCTTACCGACGCGGAATTTGCCAGGATAAAACAGCATACTGTGACCGGATATGATATACTTAAGACCATAACCGAGCTGCCGGAGCTTGCAACGGGAGCCAGATGGCACCATGAGAAATATGACGGCTCGGGATACCCGGACGGGAAGGCCGGCGAGGATATCCCTCTTGCGGCAAGGATAATCTGTGTTGCGGACAGCTATGACGCCATGACCTCAAACCGCTCCTATACAAGCCTTCGCCCTCAGGAAAATGTGAGGGCCGAATTTGTAAGATGCAGGGGCAGCCAGTTCGATCCCGTTATTGCGGATCATATGATAAGCCTTATCGATGAGGATAAGGATTATCTCATGAACGAGGAAGGCTACAGAAAAAGCGCGGCTGCTCTCTATATTGAAAAGCTTCTCATGGAAGCAAAGAGGAGCAGGCAGGAGAACGCCTCCTTTAATACCCCCTGCATTTCGGAAAAAGAGGATGAGGAGGAGGATGTAAAGCTGCCTGAATGGCTGTGGGAGAGTAAGGCTCTTGATCCTGAGGCGGGGATCAAGAACTGCGGATCAGAAGAAGGGTATCTGTCCGTTCTGACGGACTTCTATTCCACGATAACAGATAAGGCCGATGAGATACAGGGCTACTATGACAACGAAGACTGGGAAAACTATACCATCAAGGTACACGCGCTCAAGTCGTCGGCCCGTATAGTGGGGGCAGAGGAGCTTTCCGGGAAGGCCGCGGCTCTTGAGGCGGCAGGCGACTCGGGAGATATCGATACTATCAGACGGGATACCGGGGCGCTGCTTGAAAGCTTCCGGGACTATAGCGGTATACTGTCACGGCTCGCACAACCTGTGGCTAAGGAGGAGCTTCCCGAAGCTTCGAAGGAAACTGTGGAGGATGCATATCAGGCCATAACGGAATTCTGTGATGCAATGGATTATGAGCTGGTTAATATGGTGCTGGATTCCCTTAAGGATTACAGGCTTGAGGAAAGGGACAGGGAATGCTTTGATAAGATGCGCTCACTTCTTTCAAAGCTTGACTGGGAGGGGATCAAAGGCGTGATAGAAGAGAGACGGAGCCCTGAAATATAAAGATGGAGCGGATGTTATGGAAAAAAAGGTTTTGATAATAGGCGGGGCGGAGACCTTTACGGTAAAAGGTCTTGAAATGAAGCTTAAGAACGAGGGGGTAGGATCCGTATTTTCCCTGCCCGGGATCAGGGAAATAGAGAAAACGCTGGGGGATATCCCTCTTGTGATCCTTTATACCAACGACGGGGTTGAGGAGATGGCTGAAACCCTGGTGTATCTTAAGGATAAGTGTCTGGGAGAGGACAGAAAGGTGCTTGTTATCGGTAAGGATGCGGAATTTAAGACCGTAGAACAGTATCTGCCTGCCGAGTGCATCCTGCAGTTTCTTGAACGGCCCCTTGTGATGGAAAAGCTCCTTTCGGAGGTGTCGGAATTTCTTGATGAGGAGGCGGCCTTTGCCAGACGAAAGAGGATCCTCATAGTAGATGATGACATGTCATATATGAAAATGATATATGACTGGCTTAAGGGACAGTACCGGGTGTCCATGGCGGGCTCGGGCATGCAGGCCATAACCTGGCTTGCCAGAAATCACGCGGATCTGATACTGCTGGATTACGAGATGCCCGTTACAAACGGCCCCCAGGTTCTTGAAATGATAAAGTCCGAGCCCCAGACCGCGGATATTCCCGTAATGTTTCTGACGGGAAAAAACGATAAGGAGAGCATCATGAAGGTACTTGCGCTGAAGCCGGCGGATTATCTTCTTAAGACCATAGATAAAAAAGGCCTTACGGAAAAGCTTGAGCATTTCTTCATGGTCAACAGGAGCTAATAAAATGATCCGGTCCAAAAAGCGGACCGGATCGGTTCAAACTAAAGTTTGAACCTAAGCGCACAATTTGCTGAAGCAAATTGGCGCAGAGAGGAGAAAGAATGAAATATGATATGAAATCTCTCATTGCAGAGGAATTTATAAACGATGAAGAGA
>DNAD01000362.1:746-12947 GCA_003484785.1 Lachnospiraceae bacterium | reverse complement strand
CGATTCGGCTGTGAATAGTAACCGGCCGTTACCATCACGAGCCAAAGGGCCGTGAACGGTAACGCCCGATCCAGCCTTAGAAAAACATCTTATATGGCACAAGACGGTTTTGCCCCGCATCAAATGAATATATCCCCTTAAAGCTGCCGCTTTTGTCATATATCCTGAAGCGCTCCCCTTCCTTCGGGAAAAGATCCCTTCTCAGGAAGGAAAGCTCAAGCTTGTTTCCGTTCATGATAAGCTTCTGGTATATCTCTTCGGGGCATGCCGCATCCCTTATGCCTATGGCCCTGAGATTCTCAAACAGCCTGTCCGCAGAAATCAGTGCTCTGTCAAGGGCTCCCGACTCCTTAAGCTCTTTGATCTCTGAAAGCCTGAGAGAATCCTTAAGCATAAAGCTCCCGGATCTCAGCCTCAGAAGCTCTTTCATTGTTCCGCCGCATCCCAGCCTGTTTCCGATATCCTCGCAGAGGGTTCTGATATAGGTTCCCTTTGAGCAGGATACCTTGAGCCTTACAAAAGGAAGCTCGACAGACAGGATATCAATACCGTATATTGTTATCCTCCGGCTCTTCCTCTCTACCGTCTTTCCCTCCCTGGCAAGCTCATAAAGCTTCTTTCCGTTTTGCTTTATGGCCGAATACATGGGAGGTATCTGTTCGATGTTTCCTTCAAAGGAGCGGACTGCCTTTATTACCTCCGACGTATCGAGCTTTTTTACCTCTTCCTGCCCGGTTTCCTTAAGTACTTTTCCCCATATATCCTGGGTATCCGTAGTCTTGCCGAGAAGGAGCACCGTTTCGTATTCCTTGTCGGCATCGGTAAGAAGGCCGCAGAGCTTTGTCGCCGAGCCTGCGCAGACCGCAAGCACTCCCTCCGCCATCGGATCGAGAGTTCCTGTATGACCGATCTTCTTCTGCCCAAGAACCCCCCTGAGCTTTGCCACCACGTCAAAGGAGGTAAAGCCCTTTTCCTTATATATATTCAGTATCCCGTTTATCTCAGATCTGCCCATGCTCCTTAAGCTGCTCCTCTATGTGCTTTGAAATATTGTTAAGCACATCGTAAACGGTTCCGTTCATGGTACAGCCTGCGGCGCGCACATGGCCTCCTCCGCCGAAGATCGCGGCTATCCTTGCCACATCAACGATACCATTGGACCTCATACTGACCTTATATTCCAGTGAATGCAGCTCATACAGGAAAATAGCCACCTCCACGCCCTTCGTCACACGAAGCTGGTTTACTATACCGTCCAGATCCTTGGGCTCGACCTGGTAAAAATCCATTACCTTCCGGCTTACCGAGCCTGCGATGCATTTACCGTCCATGAACAGAATACTTTCAAGAAGCGTTCTCCCTAACATCTGGTTCTGGGCATAGCTCTTTTCGTAAAAGGTCTCATCGATTATCCTTGTTCTGTCAAAATCATAATCGCAGAGCTTACCCACTATCTCAAAGGAACGCCTGCCCATGCAGCTGTACTGAAAGACACCGCTGTCATGTACAATGCCCGTAAATACCCCCTGGGCTACATCCGCGTCAATGTACTCCTCCTTATAGAGCGTAAAAAGGAGCTCTGCCGTAGAGCTTGCCTCCGGCTCTATAAGGTTTAAGTCGGCAAAGCCCTGATTCGATACATGGTGATCCACGCATATTGTCCTGTCCGCATTCTTAAAAAGCGCCAGACCGTCCCCCAGCCTGTCAGGCGTACTGGCATCCAGGGAAAAACAGACATCCAGCTTCCTGTATCCGTACATGCTGTCGATCTCTGAATAGCCCTTAAGATAAGAATAAATCCCGCTCGGCTGTTCCAGAAAGACCGTGATCTTTTTTTCAGTATCCCTGTATACATTGCTTAGATAGCAGTACAGTGACAGACAGGATCCGACACAGTCCCCGTCAGGCCTGATATGTCCTATAATGCCTATTTCCTCAGCGGTCTCAGTTTCTTTTATCAGATCAAGCATTATGATTAACCTCATCAATAAGCCTTGACATCTTCATCCCGTATTCGGTGGATGTATCCAGGATAAACCTTATCTCGGGAGTATTCCTGAGATTCAAGGAGCTTGCCAGTTCATGCCTGATAAAGCCCTCGGCGCTCTTCAGCCCCTCCATTGTCTCTTCCTTTTTATCCTCGTCCCCAAGCACGGAGATCCAGGCCTTGGCAGTCTTTAAGTCCGGAGCCACCTCCACGTCCGTAACACAGGTCATGGGGGCGATCCTCGGATCCTTTATCCCCGCCCTGATAATATTCGAAAGCTCTCTCTGTACCTCCGAATTTATCCTTGAATTTTTCCTGCTGTTTTTTCTCATTTTCTGGGCACCTCTACCATCTTATATGCCTCTACTATATCAAGCTCCGCTATATCGCCGAAGTCTTCAAAAACAAGGCCGCACTCATAGCCTGCCTTAACCTCCTTGACATCATCCTTGAAGCGCTTGAGGGAGGCCAGATTTCCTTCGAATATCTGTTCACCGGCCCGGGAAATACGAACCTTGCAGTTTCTCTCAAACACACCGTCAAGCACATATGAGCCCGCTATGTTTCCGATACCGGAGGCCTTGAATATCTGTCTTATCTCGGCATGACCGAGCACCTTCTCCTCGAACACGGGATCCAGCATGCCTCTCATGGCAAGCTCCACATCCTCTATGGCCTTGTAGATGACCGAATACAGCCTCAGATCAACTCCCTCGGTCTCCGCAATAGACTTCGCCGTAGCATCCGGCCTTACGTTAAAGCCGATGATTATGGCGTTGGAAGCGCTGGCAAGGGTAACATCCGATTCATTTATGGCTCCTACGCCTCCGTGGATGACCTTGACCACTACTTCGTCGTTGGAAAGCTTTATAAGGCTCTCCTTAACGGCCTCAACAGAGCCCTGAACGTCAGCCTTGACGATAAGGTTAAGCTCCTTGAGACTGCCCTCCTGGATCTGATTGAACAGATCATCCAGAGACATCTTCGACTTGGTATCGTCAAGCAGCTTCATCTTATTCTGTGCTATAAAGGTCTCGGCGAAGTTCTTGGCTTCCTTATCATTTTCGGGCGATACGAAGATCTCGCCGGCGCCGGGAACATCATTAAGACCCAGTATCTCCACCGGTGTGGAGGGACCGGCCTCCTTTACTCTTCTTCCCTTATCATCTATCATTGCCCTGACCTTGCCGTGGCAGGGACCGCAGGCAATAAAATCACCTACCCTCAGGGTACCCTTCTGAACAAGGACCGTCGCCACCGGGCCTCTTCCCTTATCCAGCTCAGCCTCTATGACCAGTCCTCTTGCCCTGCGCTTCGGATTGGCCTTCAGCTCCAGGATATCCGCGGTCAGAAGTATCATCTCAAGCAGCTGGTCGATCCCTTCCCCGGTCTTTGCCGAAACGGGCACAAATACCGTCGAGCCGCCCCAGTCTTCGGAAATAAGATCATATTCGGAAAGCTCCTGCTTTACCCTGTCAATATTGGCGCTGGGCTTGTCGATCTTGTTGACGGCGACGATTATCTCGATCCCCGCGGCCTTCGCGTGATTTATGGCCTCTACCGTCTGGGGCATTACGCCGTCGTCGGCCGCCACTACAAGGATAGCGATATCGGTGGAGTTGGCTCCTCTCATTCTCATGGCGGTAAAGGCCTCATGGCCGGGAGTATCCAGGAAGGTGATCTTCCTGCCCTGGGTATTTACCACATAAGCGCCGATATGCTGGGTTATTCCGCCTGCCTCCTTGTCTATTACATGGGTGGAACGTATCGCGTCAAGAAGCGAGGTCTTTCCATGGTCTACGTGACCCATTACGCAGATAACGGGCGGGCGCTTTACCATGGCGCTCTCTTCCTCCTCCTGATCCTTTAAAAGCTCCTCGATGACGTCTACCACTACCTCCTTCTCGCACAGGATGTCATAATCCACCGCTATCTCTTCGGCCTGCTCATAGGATATTTCCTGGTTCACGGTGACTGCCTTACCCTGCATGAACAGCTTTTTGATGATGGCGGCAGGCTGAACCTTCATCTTGTCAGCAAGCTCCTTGATGGTAATGACCTCGGGAATGGTGATGACCTTGATCTTCTCCTCTTCCTTAACGTCCTGCTTCTTTTCCTGGGGTCTTTCAAGCCTGCTCTTTGAGCCCTTGACCTGCTTTCCTCCCTTGAAGCCGTCCTCGTTCATGAAGCTTTGGTCTTTTTTATGCCTGTCCTGATTCTGTCTTCTCTTATCGTTCTCGTTTTTCCTGGAGGTATCGGTCTGCTCCTTTGCGCCCCTGTTATCCCTTGAGAAATCGGCGGGCTGCTCTGTGTTCTTTGTCCCGAACCTTACGTTTCTGTCCGGCTTTTCGTTCCTGCCGCCGCTTCTATTCTGGTTACTTCTGTTATTATCGCGAGTACTACCGCTGCTATCCCTAACAGGAACATTATTGCGTTGTACGCTCTTCTGATCTTCCTTATGTAATTCTTTTGAAGGCTGTTCAAAACGTCCAAGCTTCTCCTTCCTTTCCGCCGAAGCTTCCTGCTTTGGCCTGGGTCTGTTCTGCTGCTGGTCGCCCTTTATGGGCATCCTGGTCTCCTGATATACAAGCTGGGTCTGGGAGCGCGGAACATTTGGCTTGATAAGCTTACTGGTATTGGGTCTTCCGGAGGTTGACTGCTGTCTGGGCCTTCTGTCATTCTGGCGGTTTCCCGCTCTGAGCTGGGAATTATCTTCTCTTCCCTTTGCCTGGGAATTGTGGGGATTGCTGACAAAGATAATATTGGATTTCTTCTTTTTAGGAGCCTCCTGGGGGGTCTTTTTCACACCCTCTTTTGCCTTTTCGGGCGAATGGGGCTGCTTATGGGGCTGGGCATGCTCGGAAACGGGCGCCGCTTCATTCTTTTCCTGAGCCGGAGCCTGAACATTCTCCTTCTTTTCTTCAGCGGGCGCGTCCTTTTTTAGGGCTGCGGGACCGGCAAGCTTTGCTTTTACCTTTTCCTGCATGTCCTCGTCAATAGAAGAGGATGCTTTCTTTCCCTCTATCCCAAACTCCTCCAGACAGGCTATAACATCAGCGCTCTGCCTGTCGATCTCCTTTGCGAATTCATGTACTCTCATTTTCGCCATAAACAATACCTCCAAATTCCCTCTATATATCTGCCTTAACCCTCCCGGGCATCAAGCAGGCTTAATGCTTTTTTTGAAAAGCCGCTCTCGGTAATGCAGAGACAGGCTCTGAACTCCTTACCTATCGCGTGCCCCAGAGATTCCATATCGGAATAGATCCTGAAAGGAACCTTATAATACTCGCATGTGTTCGATAACTGCTTCTTTTTATTGTCCGAGGCATCCTCTGCCGCAATGACGAGCTTTGCCTTTCCTTTTTTTACCGCATCCTCAGTCTGAAATTCTCCGCTTCTTACGTTGCCGCTTCCTGCCGCCATTGAAAGCAGAGAGAGGATCCTGTCAGTTTTCATCGTCAGCCTTCTCTTGTGTATCCGCTTCGGGAGCTTCCTGTCCGTATTCTCCGTCTACGCTCTCCTCAGTATCATCCGGATCGTTTTCGGAAGCAGTTTCCTCATATTCTCCGTCGTACTCCTCTTCGTATCCTTCTTCATATTCCCCTTCTTCGTAGTACTCCTCATCCTCGTCCTCATCCTCGTAGTAATCCTCGAGCCTGAAGCCGGGAGCATCCTTGGCCTGGGTCTCTGATTTTATGTCGATCTTAAAGCCTGTAAGCTTGGCCGCAAGCCTCGCGTTCTGTCCCTCCTTGCCTATGGCAAGGGAAAGCTGCGAATCGGGAACAACGACCTTTGCGCTCTTTTCATCCCCGTCGGCTATGACAAATACCACCTTGGCCGGAGAAAGGGCGTTTTCTATGAGTATACCGGGATTGTCATCCCAGTTGATTATATCTATCTTCTCACCCCTCAGCTCGTCTACTATGGAGTTTACCCTGCTGCCGTTAAGGCCCACACAGGCGCCCACGGGATCCACATCGGGATTATTGCTGTAGACCGCTATCTTGGTACGGCTTCCGGCCTCTCTGGCAATTGCCTTTATCTCAACCGTTCCGTCCCTTACCTCCGTCACCTCCGACTCAAAGAGCTTCTTGACAAGCTCGGGATGGGTACGGCTTACCAGGATCCTGGGACCCTTGGTAGTATCCTTTACGTCGCAGATATAGACCTTTATCCTCTCCGTGGGCCTTAAATGCTCGCTCCTTACCTGCTCGTTCTCGGAAAGGATGGCCTCGGCCTTGCCGAGATCTATGCTGATATTCTTTCCCATAAAGCGCTGTACTATTCCGGTCACCACGTCCCTGGCCTTTTCATTGAACTGGCTGTACAGTGCATTTCTCTCCTCTTCCCTTATCTTCTGGAGGATCACGTTTTTAGCGTTCTGGGTGGCTATCCTTCCGAAATCCTTCGAATGGATCTCAACCGCTACGCTTTCTCCGACCTGAACCTTCGGATCTATGGCCTTGGCGTCTGCAAGGGCTATCTGACAGGATCTGTCCTCAACCTCATCAGCCGATTCAACCACCTCTTTAGTGGCAATGATCCGGTAATCACAGGTTTCCCTGTCGATCGTAACCGTAACATTATCAGATCGTCCGCCGTAATGGTTCTTATAGGCGGTAACAAGAGACGTCTCTATAGCATCGAAAAGAGTTTCCCTGCTTATGTCCTTCTCCTTCTCAAGAATATCGAGTGCCTCAATCAAGTCCTTGTTCATTTTTAACCTCCGTTAAATACTTATTAATCAGGTTTTAAGGTAACAGTCACGGCTCAAAGGAAAGCTTGACGCTCGCCAGAGCCTTTCTGTTGAATATCCTGTCTTCTCCGTCAATATCCGCCGTTATGGTGTCCTTATCCCAGGCCTTAAGGAGCCCTGAAAACTCCTTTACACCGTCCTCAGCCTTATAGAGCTTCAGATCCACCTCTCTGCCGAGAGAGTTCTCAAAGTCCCTGTCGCGCTTCAGTGTCCTTCCAAGCCCCGGGGAGCTTATTTCCAGCGTATAAGGGTCTGATATGTAATCATTCTCCGGCATGTCAAGAAGCTGTGAAAGCTCTCTGCTTACGTCCACGCAGTCGTCTATGGTAACGCCTCCGGGCTTGTCGATATATGCCCTCAGATACCACTGTGAAGCTTCGTTCACATACTCTACATCCCAAAGCTTAAGATCCCTTTTTTCAAGCAAAGGCAGCAGCAGCTCCTCTGTTCTTCTTTCTGTTTCTTCTCTTTTTGACATAACAAACCCTTTGCAAAAAAAGGAGTGGACCAAAGCCCACTCTTTAATACCAACATTAGTATATTAGCACTTCATGATCCAAAAATCAACCCTGTTTCAGCAAATCATAAAAAAAGCAACGATGAACCGGGCAACAGTTCACCCGGCAATCACTCCGCCTTAAGCTCCTTCCACAGGCCGCTCATATAATCCGTTGTTTCCGTCGGAAGCTGTATGAACACTTCGCAACTGTCAAGCTTCTCTTTCGGAGGATTTACGGCATCCAGACCCTTTTCCTCCTCTGTCATGTTAGCTATGACCGATTTAAAAGGAGAGGAATATCTGATATACTCGTAATTAGCCCATGCTGCATCCTCTCTGCAGATATAATCCAGGAATTTCCGGGCATTTTCCTCATTGGCACATTCCTTCGTTATTCCCCAGCAGTCTATCCACAGATTTGAGCCTTCCTCCGGTATGCAGTAGGAAAGGTCAGGATTCTCCAGATAGGCCTCTAAGGATTCCCCGGAGTATACCACCGCCATTACAGCGTTCCCCGCAACGACCTCATCCTTGGCCTCATCCACAAGATACGCCGCCACATCCGGCTTCTGCTTTAAAAGAAGCTCCTGCGCCTCCTTAAGCTCCCCCTCGTCCGTGGTATTAATAGAATAGCCCAGATACTTAAGCGCCACCGCATAAGCGTCCCTCATGCTGTTTGGCATGATGAAGTCTCCCGCATATTCCCCGTTAAAGAGAACATCCCAGGAGTTTATATCGCCCTTTACCCTGGTACTGTCATAAAGCAGTCCCAATGTCCCCCAGAAATAAGGAAGCACATACTTGTTTTCGGGATCGAAGGGCTTTACGAAATCCCAGTATTCCTGCCCGATATTCTTCGTATTTTCCATGGTGGAGAAATCCACCTCCTTAAGCTCACCTTCGTTAATGAGCCTCTGGAGCATGTATTCGGAGGTACACAGCACATCATACTTAATGGCGCCTGATTTATATTTTGTATACATCTCCTCGGGAGTGGGCGCCTCCTCATATTTGACCTCAATGCCCGTCTCCTCCTGAAAGTTCTCAAGCACCTCCTCGTCAATATACATTCCGTAATTGAAAACAGTCAGGGTATCCTTTGACGCTTCCTTATTACAGCCTGACAACAGCCCTGATAACAGCATGATCACGATCGCCGTTACCGTTAACGTTCTTTTTCTCATTCCTCTGTCCCTCCTCTTTATGATCAAAAACACAACAGACTTAAAAAACGGTTATGCTGCCGCTGCCCTCGCCCTTTTTCCCTGCCAGGTTCACCAGGATAAGGATCACGAAGACCATGGTAAAAATCAGAGTCGAAAGCGCATACATCTCGGGTTTTATCCCCTTTTTAAGCTCTCCGTATATAAGAGTGGAAAGGGTATTCACCCCTGCGCCCTTTGTAAAATACGTAACCACAAAATCATCCATGGAGATGGTGAAGGCCATGAAGAACCCCGAGAGGATGCCCCCCGCAAGCTGTGGCAGCACCACCCTGAAGAACGCATATATACTGTTTGCTCCCAGATCTCTGGCAGCCTCGTAAATGCTTACGTTCATGCTCTGTATCTTCGGCATGACGTTTAAAATAACGTATGGTATGTTAAAAGTGACGTGAGCAAGCAGTACCGACATAAAGCCGAGGGGCATAAATCTCACAAACCACAGCATGAGTGATATGCCCGTAACGATATCCGCGTTCAGCATCGGGATATTCGTAAATGCCATGACCACCCTGTAATCGCGAAGCCTCATTGCCGAGATACCGACAGCGCCCGCCACTCCTATCACGGTAGCGATCACCGAGGATAAAAACGCAATGATCAGCGTCGTATAGAGAGCGTTCATAATACTCTTCGACGCGAATACCCTGACAAACCATTTCATTGTAAAACCGCCCCACATGACCCGGGTCCTTGAATCGTTAAAGGAAGAAACAATGAGCACCAGGATCGGGGCATACAAAAAGAGCATTATAATAAAAATATAAGATCGGCAGATAAAATTCTTCAGCCTGTCTACCATATCCTCGACTCCCTTTCGTTGGTCTCATTATTTGCCGTAAAGGTCATGCTTATAAGCACAAATACCATCAGGATCACTGAAAGCCCGGAACCCAGGTTCCAGTTCATCGTGGTCATGAATTCCTCCTCGATAACATTTCCGATAAGCTGTTCTTTTCCGCCGCCCAGTATGTTGGCGGTAACAAAAGAGGTCATTGACGGTACGAATACCATCACTATCCCGCTTAACAGTCCCGGGACGGAAAGAGGCAGTATTACCCTCAGAAGGACCTGTATCCCGTTTGCCCCCAGATCTCTTGCCGCTTCTATGATATCCGAGTCGATCTCGTCCACCGAATTATAGATAGCAAGCACCATGTAGGGAAGATAATCGTATACGATACCTATCATTATAGCTGTCCTGGTATTGGCCACATTCCATTCGGGAAGTCCCAGAAAGGACAGGAACAGATTTAAAACACCGTTATTCGACAGGATCATCTGCAGCGCAAGGAGCCGTAGGATAAAATTGATCCACATCGGCAGTATCAATATGAAAATAGTAAAGCTCCTGCCTCCCAGCCCCAGTCTCTTCAACGCCAGCACCAGCGGATAGGACAGCAGAATACAGACCACCGTACAGACAAAGGCCATCTCTACCGAAAATATCATGGCCTTAAGATGGACCGGTTCGAACATCGCAAGAATGTTTTCCAGTGTAAACGCTCCGTTCCGATCCGTAAAAGCATACTTTATTATGATCAGAAGAGGAATCACGGTAAAGCCGAGTATCCATAACAGATAGGGTCCCGAAAGGAGCGGGCGCTTATTCATAGCCTTCATAAGCTTCCTCCTCTATGACCCTGGCATCCTCCGAACCCGGCTTATGCATGATCTGGATATTATCGGGAAGAATGGTCAGCCCCACCACCGAACCCGGCTCCGCGGTATTCACGCTCTGAATCACCCATTCATAATCATCGTTCACCACGGTTATCTCGTAAAAGGCTCCCTTGAAAATAATGGAATGGACAACTCCGTTTATATAGCCCTGATCCTTCTCTACAATGTTCAGATCCTCGGGCCGTATCACCACATCAACCGGCTCATTTTCGTTAAAGCCCACATCCACGCACTCAAAGTCAATGCCCTGTATCTTTACGAGGCAGTCTCTTACCATTATTCCGTCTATAATATTACTGTCCCCGATGAAATCCGCCACGAAGGCGTTCTGAGGTTCGTCATAGATGCTCTTGCTTGTACCCATCTGCTGGATCCTGCCCCTGTTCATGACTATGATCCTGTCAGACATGGTAAGGGCCTCCTCCTGATCATGAGTGACATAAACGAAGGTTATCCCTACCTCCTTCTTGATCTTGATCAGCTCGTTCTGCATCCTGTGGCGCAGCTTAAGGTCCAGAGCCCCCAGAGGCTCGTCAAGAAGAAGGATCTTAGGCTCGTTGACGATAGCCCGGGCAATGGCGATCCTCTGCTGCTGGCCTCCCGAAAGGGAAGAAGGCTTTCTGCTCTCA
Source organism: Lachnospiraceae bacterium (assembly GCA_003484785.1). Lineage (GTDB taxonomy): Bacteria > Bacillota > Clostridia > Lachnospirales > Lachnospiraceae > UBA2868. The sequence goes on along the minus strand of DNAD01000362.1, from coordinate 2,167 downwards.
TAGCCCTCCATATTTACCAGCTTAAGGGCGTATTCGATCTTTTCGTCTATGCCTCTTCTGTCAATGCCCTTGAGCTTAAGCCCGAAGGCAATATTGTCCCACACGTTCATATGGGGAAAAAGGGAGTATTTCTGGAATACCGTATTGATATTCCTCTTATCGGGAGGCAGCTCCGTAATATCCTTTCCCTCAAAAATGACCCTGCCGCTGTCAGGCCTTTCAAAGCCGCCGATTATCCTTAAGGTCGTTGATTTTCCGCAGCCGGACGGCCCCAGCAGGGTAACAAATTCATTTTTTCTTATTTCCAGATCAAGCCCCTCTATAATGGTCTTTCCGTCGAAGGATTTGCTTATGCCGGAAAGCTCCAGGATAACATCATTCATCCGCTGTTCCTTTTTGTACAGAGAATAAACCGACCGGATCTTTGTACAGAATGAATCCGGTCATAAACCGCTTATCATAACTTATACAAAAACCCGGTCAAAGTCAAGTGCATTATTTTCTTATGCGCCGGTCAAAAGGTGCTTTTTCGTAACAGTTCACCAAAGGGTGAACTGTTACGCTTTTTCTCAGATCCTTCTCCTCCTTACCCTCATTGCCGAAAAGAGCATTATGATCATTCCCCCAAGACAGGCTCCGTATATGAACAGATTCTTCATAACTTCGCCTCCAGCGGACGCTTGATCCGTTCCGGCGCTTCCTGTCTGCTCATTTCCGCCGCGCATGCCCTCATCAAAGTTTCTTGGACGGCCTCCCCTTCTCATCCCGGCCTTTGACCCGGTAACGCCTCCCATATTAAAACTTCCCAGCAGGCTCAGATCTATCTCCGAAGCATCAATAAGAGCCGAACCGTCATTTTTCTGTCCCTCATCCGTTGAAGGAATGGTCCCGTCAAGCTGCCCTTCAATGCTCTGTGCCCTGAGCTTTATGACGTCATAAAGGGCTTCTGCGGCTGCATCGTATTCGTCATAGCTGTAGAAGGCTGTGGGATCCGTTTTCACAAGCTCGTCTATCCGGCTTCTTATCCCCGAGTACAGCTCATCAAACCTTCCTCCGTCAACATACTCCTCCGACAGAATTCTTAAATATTCGTGATAGCGAGCAAGATATTCCTCATTCTCAAGAAGGGCATCGAAAAAGTCCGTACCGTCAAAGGGCGTATCTATTGCATCGTTCACCACATCCGTAGCTCCCGAAGAGTCGCCTCCCCTTCCCGAGCCCATTCCTCCGAAGGACAGATTGTAATCCCAGGGAAAGATGTCAAGCATCCCGTTATATTCGTACAGATAATAGTTATGGGCCATGTTCCCTGAGAGGGAATCCATATTTACGCTGAAAGCATGCACCGCCATATACTTAAGCACGTTGTCCACATTCAGATACTTCTCAAGATCAGTTCCCTCGCTTATATTCTTAAGGGC
>DNAD01000362.1:0-608 GCA_003484785.1 Lachnospiraceae bacterium | reverse complement strand
AGATCCGACCCCTTTCCGCTCATTGAGGGCCCTCCTCTCATTTTGCCGTTTCCCGGCCCTCCTTCATCAGGATTCTGTCCGGCCTCTTTCACGGCAGACACATTCCCGGTATCAGAGCCGGTCATACCGGACATATTCTCGGGACCGGCCCCTTGCGTATCCTCCGTATTTCCGGGCTCAACGGCTTGCGTGTTCTCCGTATTCCCGGGCTCAATGCCTTGCGTATTCTCAGCATTCCCGGGTTCAAAGCCTTCCGGCGGATATTCGCCGGGTTTAAAGCCGCCCTCTCCCATGGGCATGGGGCCGCCTTCTCCCTCGTTTTCCCTGTTGTCCCCGACCTCCATACTGTCGGGCTTATACAGCTCACCGTCCCTTGTTCCGAAGTTTCTCAGCATAAAGCTCTTTTCCACTCCCTCCAGGGCAAGGTATACTCCCTTGTATTCCCCGTTTAAAGACACTGAAGCATAATTGTACAGGGATGCCGTGGCCCCCAGGTACTGAAACATGTCATAGATGACTGCCTCCTTCATATTGGTGGCATCGGCGTAGTTGTTGTTGAGAATAAGCTTATCGAGGCCATAGCAGGTCTGGCCGTCAACGAAGTGACC
>DNAD01000082.1 GCA_003484785.1 Lachnospiraceae bacterium | reverse complement strand
AAGAGACGGTCCTCTGAGCTGGTGGGTTTAAGAACGTCCGATAATCATAAGGAGGTCGCAATGAACGACATTATTAAAAGTATTGAAGCCGGACAGCTTAAGGAAAACATTCCGGTATTTCACGTTGGTGATACCGTAAGGGTACACGCCAAGATCAAAGAAGGAAACAGGGAAAGGATACAGATCTTTGAAGGGACTGTTCTCAAGAGGCAGAACGGCAGCAACAGAGAGACCTTTACCGTAAGAAAGAGTTCGAACGGTGTCGGGGTTGAAAAGACCTGGCCGCTTCATTCTCCCGTGATCGATAAGATCGAGGTCATCAGAGAAGGTAAGGTAAGAAGAGCTAAGCTGTTCTACTTAAGAGACCGTGTAGGTAAAAGAGCTAAGGTCAAAGAAAAGATTAGATAGTTATAACGATGATTTACAGCGCGGTTTCAACAGAGAAATCGCGCTGTTTATTTTCATGCTTATTCAGAAATTATCCGGTTATGGAAAGTGGGCAGACCGGCGCGGATAAGGATATTATCCGGCCCTGAAAGCGTACCGGATCGGCGCAGATAAGGTAATTATCCGGTTAAGAAAGCGTACCGGATCGGCGCAGAGGAGGAATTGAAATGGATGAGTTGGCAAAGGCCAGAAAAGAGATCGAGCGCATTGACCGGGAGATGCTTAAGCTTTTCGAGGAGAGGATGGAGTGCTCCCGGATAATCGCGGATTTCAAGAAAACAAACGCGGTTTCGATACGGGATCCGGAGAGGGAAAAGAAGCTTGTGGCAAAAAACCGGGAGCTCGTGGAAAACCGGGAGATAGAGGGATACTATATTGATTTTTTACGAAAGATAATAGACATCTCCTGTGCTTATCAGTCTAAGCTCATAGACGGCATTAAGATAGGCTACAGCGGAGTCGAGGGAGCCTTCAGCTATATAGCGGCCAAAAAGCTTTTCCCCGAAGGAGAGCTTATGGCATATAATGATTTCAATGAGGCCTACAGAGCAGTTGAAAAGGGAGAGACGGACTGCGTGGTCCTTCCCATTGAGAACAGCTTTGCAGGGGATGTGGGAACGGTGATGGATCTTATGTTTTCCGGGTCACTGTACATCAATCATGTTATCAGTGTGGACGTGGTGCAGAACCTTTTAGCGGTTCCCGGCGCCACACTTGATTCCGTAAAGACTGTCCTGAGCCACCCGCAGGCTCTTGACCAGTGCGGAAAGTACATAGAGGAGCACGGCTTTAAGACCATGGCATATTCGAATACCGCCCTGGCCGCCAAATACGTGAAGGAAATGAACGATCCCTCCATTGCCGCCATAGCCTCCGACGAGACTGCGAGCATCTTCGGGCTTAATATACTGGAAAAGAGCATAAACACCAGCAGCAACAATACCACCAGGTTTGCGGTCTTTTCAAGATCGCAGAACAAGCCCTTTGCAACGGGGGAGAAGCGGGACAACGAAAGATTTATTCTTGTATACACGGTCAGAAACGAGGCGGGAGCTCTCGCCCAGACCCTTGATATAATCGGAGCCCATGGCTACAATATGATATGCTTGAGCAGCAGACCGATGAAGGATCTGATGTGGACCTATTATTTCTATCTGGAGGCTGAAGGCGATATCAATTCGGAGAACGGCAGGGACATGATGAGGGAGCTTTCCGTGCTCTGCGCCAAGCTTAAGCTTGTAGGCTCTTATCTAGACAACTGAACGATGCTATGGGATATTTTAATAAAAGAGACCGGATGCAGCACATAGGACAGGCACGGTTTGTATACAAACCGACGCAGACGGAGATGACATGAAGCTATATATTATAAACGGCCCGAACCTTAATATGCTTGGGATCAGGGAGCCCGACATCTACGGGAAAGAGGATTATGACCATCTGATCGGGATGATCGGGGAATACGCGGCAAAAAAGAATATCGAGGCAGAGTGCTTTCAGTCAAATCACGAGGGTGCGCTGGTGGATAAGATACAGGAGGCCTATTTTAAGGGCGCGGACGGAATAGTCATAAATCCCGGCGCGTATACGCATACCAGCATTGCCATCATGGATGCGGTAAAGAGCGTTATGCTTCCCGCCGTGGAGGTGCATATCTCCAACCTTGCAAACAGGGAGGAGTTCAGGCATATAAGCTATATCAGAAAGGCCTGCATCGATTCGGTGATCGGAGAAGGCCTTCAGGGCTATCTTCACGCTATAGACATTCTGGAGGGTTATATAAATGCTCGTAAGGATTGAACCCGGAAAGCTTCACGGAAAAGTGAGCGCTCCTCCCTCAAAGAGCTATGCCCAGAGGCTTATTATCGGCGCAGCCCTTTCGGATGGGGAGAGCGTTATAAAGGGAATTTCCAATAGCGAAGATATGGGAGCCGCCCTTGACTGTATCAGTGCCCTGGGAGCCGGATATGAGCTTTCGGGGGATACGGTCAGGATATCGGGACGAGGTGTCCTTTCGGGAGAAAGCAGCCGTGACCTGAAGAGCGCAATTTCAAACAGGGCGGATGGGAAAGAAGCGGGCAGCGCTTACAGGCGGAACCTGAAAGAGGAAGAAGAGAATGATAACGTCGTTATTTTTCCCTGCAGGGAAAGCGGCAATACACTGCGCTTTTTCATACCCATATCCCTCTGCTTTTTTGACAGAGTCCGCTTTAGCGGAAGTAAAAGGCTTATCGAAAGGGGTATCTCCGTCTATGAGGAGATCTTTGAAAAAAAAGGGTTAAGCTTTGACATAAGGGAAACCTCAATAGATATAAAAGGAAAGCTTGAAGGCGGAGAATACCGGGTAAGGGGCGATGTCAGCAGCCAGTTCATTACCGGTCTGTTATTTGCCCTTCCCCTTCTTGATAAGGACAGTATAATAGAGCTGATACCCCCGGTGGAGAGCAGAGCCTATATTGACATTACGATCGATGTGCTGAAAAGCTTTGGCATAGCGATATCCGAGCCTTCCCGGAACAGGTTTTACATTAAGGGAGGACAGAGGTATAAGGCGCAGGAGGTCTCGGTAGAGGGCGACTGGTCCAATGCAGCCTTTCTTTTTGCTTTTAATGCTCTCGGGCATGAGCTTTTGATAGAAGGCCTTAATAATGAGAGCATTCAGGGAGACAGGGTCTGTGTGGAGCTTTTTAAAAGGCTGGATGAGCCGGAGCCGGTGATAGATATTTCCGGCTGTCCCGATCTGGGACCGGTGCTGTTTGCCGTTTCCGGGGCAAAGCACGGCGCCAGCTTTACCGGCACCAGGAGGCTTCGGATAAAGGAAAGCGACAGGATAAGCGCCATGGCCGAAGAGCTTGAAAAGCTTGGAATAACCATGGAGGCCTCGGAGAACAGGGTCAGGGTTTACGCAGGGGCTTTGAAAAGGCCTTCCGGGAAGCTTTATTCTCATAATGACCACAGGATAGTAATGGCTCTCAGTGTGCTCTTGTCTCTTACGGGAGGGGAAATAGAGGAGGTTCAGGCCGTGCGAAAGACCTGGCCGGATTTTTTCGACACGATGAAAACGCTCTCAATGGATCTGTCTTTCTGAGGCTGCGGCAAACGCACAAAATACGTGGGCTGACTGTAAGTCTACGTCAACTGTACAATTAATTTCTTAACAGTTCCTAAGGAGGAGATTGTGAGATTTATAAAGGATAATAAGATACTGATAGTAGGTCTGGGGCTGATGGGCGGAAGCTATGCCCAGGCGCTTACGGAGCTCGGGTATGAGGTCGGGGCGGTCACAAGAAGGCAGTCCACCATCGATTATGCCCTTGAAAACGGGCTTATCAGGCACGGAATGACGCAGATCGACGGGGATTATATCGGACAGTTCGATGTGATCGTTTTTGCTCTCTATCCGCATATTTTTATCAAATGGATAGAGGACAATCAGAAATATATAAAAAGCGGCGCGCTGCTTACGGACGTAACCGGAGTTAAAGGCAGCGTTGTATACAGGGTTCAGGAGCTTTTAAGGGATGATCTGGAATTCATAGGCGCCCACCCCATGGCGGGAAGAGAGACCAGCGGAGTGGAGTATGCCACCAGAGAGATATTTAAAGGGGCCAACTATATCGTTACGCCCACAGAAAAAAACACCCCGGATGCCATAGAGAGCTGTAAGGAACTGGGAAAGCTTCTGGGCTTTGAGAACATCATGCAGTTAAGCCCCGAAGAGCACGATGAGATGATAGGCTTTTTATCGCAGCTTACCCACTGCATAGCAGTTTCGCTGATGGTATGCAAGGACTCAAAGCATCTGGTCAGATATACGGGGGATTCCTTCAAGGATCTTACGCGGATAGCGAGGATCAACGACGAGATGTGGAGTGAGCTGTTTTTGCTCAATAAAAAGGAGCTGCTTTCACAGATGGATCTCTTTGCCGAAAAGTTCAGAGAGCTTCGTGGATACATTGAGAAGGACGATACGGAGGGAATGCGCAGGATGATGCAGCTTTCCACCAAACGGCGGAGCTATTTTAACAAGTAACTG
>DNAD01000286.1 GCA_003484785.1 Lachnospiraceae bacterium | reverse complement strand
TACGGATCGGACTCATACAGGCCATCCTCCCGCAAAAGCCTCTTTAAGGAACCGAACATGGTCCCGTTCTTCATATTGTGGCCGTAGATGAAGGTATTCCAGCCCGACAGATCGGGCTTGCTCTCCCAGTCCATGAAAACACAGCCTGAGCTGTTTGACTCATTCTCAAAGGTATGATGCAGATAGTACTCGTTCTCTCCTTCTTCAGGGTTCTGCACCACCGGATAGCTTATATCCACCGATTCCATTACCAGCCAGGCCACCACCTGATCGTTTATCTCTGCAAGGCCGTCAAAATCCACATCGATATCAGGAAAATCAGCCCTGTTGTAATTCCTGGCAAGCTCCTCGGTAACCTCCTCTTCTATGGCAACCGGTCCCAGTGACATGGGCGCCAGCGCTGTAGAATCCACCTTTGTGGTAAACTTGTCCAGAGCCGCATACTCATCCTCCGCAAGCTTATATTCCCTGGCAGTCTTAAAGAGCATAAAGCCCGACAGAAATATCCCAAAGCATGCTATAACAAGAACGATCATCTGAGCCTTACTCAAATCCCTTCCCATTATTATTCACCGCGTCTTTCCTTAATAATTCACCTGAGGGTCAAAACGATCCCTTCTGGACCCTCTCCGGTATATTTTATCATTTTTTTCGGCAATTCTCAATATGGGTCAACTAATGCTAACAATACACCCCGGCGTCTTGCCTGATCTCTGTATTGTACAGTCATCCCATTGCATGAACATACTCGATTTGTTATGATGGTTCATATAAAACAGAAGTAAACACAGCCTGTTTTCCTTATTCACAATTAACGAAATAAATACGTTCACTATAAACAATGATGCGCACGGATTTTGAAAAGGAATATGTCGATAATCCGTTAATGGGTGCAGATCATGGAAAAGCTGAATTTTAAAGAGATCAATAATCTTCTGGCTGGCCTTGAGGATCTTGACCGATCCTTTGAGGATATGTTCTTAAGCCGGGATGGGGAAGAGGAAGCGATCAGGAGCTCAAGCAGGGTCCTCGCTATGGAAAATGCCCGGGCTTCTCTCTCACAAATCCCCATAGAGGAGCTGAAAAAGGCAAGAGCCGGTATCCGCGTAGCTTCCCTGGAGGAGGCAGGCTTTACCGACCTTGAAAAGCTGTCCCATGCTTCAAACTGGGAGCTTTCCTCCATTGACGGGATCGGTGAGAAACAGATCGAATCCATACGTAATATAATAGCCGAATTCACAAACAGGCTGGCCTCATATTCCTCTGTCAGGCTGTCCGGTAAGGAAGAGGAAAACAATGAACTCTCCTTTGCTCTCATGGAAGCTCTTTCGATATACAGACACCACGAGCTTGTGAGGAGAGACGCTTCCCCCTTACGGGAAAACCTCCACTATACCATACAGGGCTTTTTATCCGCCGGGATCATCAAAAGCCGGCTTAAGTGGTTTTTTTCATCCAAAACGGCCAAGGCCGACACTATATCCACTTTAAACACCATGACGGTATTTATAAAGAGTCCGTTTTACGAAAGGGTGAAAAATCTGCTGGCAGGCTACCGGGAGGCTATGGAACTGAGCCGGAGTGAAGTTTTGGCAGATTTCAACGCAAACGTTGTCGATTACTACACCCTGCTTGAAAGGGTCGGCGGGCAGAGGATCGAAAAGCCGCTCATCTACAGCAGCGTACCTGCCGAGCTTGCGGAAAGCATTGATGCCCTCCCCCTTGATCTTGACTGTTTCCGAGGAGAGCTCAGGGCCTACCAGACCTTCGGCACAAAATACATACTTCATCAGAAAAAGGTGCTTCTCGGTGATGAAATGGGGCTCGGAAAAACAGTGCAGGCCATCGCCGCGATGTCGCATATCTATTCAGCTGAACCGGACAGCTTCTTTTTGGTCGTCTGCCCCGCCAGCGTCCTTATAAACTGGTGCAGGGAGATAAAAAAGTTCAGTCCGGTAAACACCTTTCTCCTTCACGGCTTTAACCTTGAGGAGTCCTTTGCAGGCTGGCAGGAGCGGGGCGGCGTTGCCGTCACAAACTATGAGTCGATGGGAAAGATAGTTGAAAGGATAGATAACCACATACGTCTGTCCCTGCTCGTAATCGATGAGGCGCATTATATTAAAAATCCCGAGGCCAGAAGGACAAAGCATATACACATGCTTGAAAACGAAGCCGAAAGGATCCTCATGATGACAGGAACCCCTCTGGAAAACCACGTTGAGGAAATGTGCTCTCTTATCGATTTCATCAGACCTGATATGTCATCAAAAATAAAGGGAGCCGCTCAGTTAAGCCATGCGGCACAGTTCAGGGAATTGCTTGCTCCTGTCTATCTCAGAAGGCTCCGGGAGCAGGTGCTTTCCGAGCTTCCCGAGTTTGAGGAGGAGAATGAATGGTGCGCTCTGACCGACGAAGACAGAAGCGCATATCTTATGGCTGTACAAGAACAGAATTTCACCAAAATGAGAAGAGTATCCTTCCTCCAGGACGGGCTCTCCTCATCCTCAAAGGCGCTGAGGCTTAAGGAGCTCTGCGCCGAGGCAAAGGCCGAGAGAAGAAAGATCCTTATCTATTCCTTCTTCAGGGAAACGATAAGCAAGCTCCATACGCTTCTTGAGGACGTCTGCATCGGGGAGATCACAGGCGATACTCCCATCAATGCCCGGCAGGCCCTTATAGACCGCTTAACCGGCGCTGAGGACGGAAGCCTGCTCCTTTGCCAGATCCAGGCAGGAGGAACGGGCCTTAATATCCAGGCAGCCAGCATCGTGATCTTCTGCGAGCCGCAGATAAAGCCCTCTTTGACTGCTCAGGCCATCTCCCGTGTATACCGTATGGGGCAGGTCAGAAATGTGCTTGTCTATCACCTTCTCTGCGAAAACACCATAGATGAGGCGATGATGGAGCTGCTTGAAGAAAAGCAGCTGCAGTTCGACACCTTCGCCGATGAATCCTCCATGGCCGAGGCGACCATGAACCTTGTCGATAAGGAATGGATAAGCGACTTCATGGAGGCTGAGAAGAAGAAATATGCTCTGGCCGTGATCTGATCGATCGCCGTTTCCGCGGACTTATTCCATTTAAGCTCCACGATCATGGCCGGTTTGTTTACGCCTGTTTTCGGAAGGAAGGCGATATACGCAAACCCCTTTCCTGTCGGCAGCTCACGAAAGACCGAATAATAGGCGCGTCCGAATGATCCAGGGCATATCGTATCTCCGACCAATCGCCGATACGTATCGCGCTTTCAAACACACTTCGGACTTCCTCATTCGGAATAAACGCCTCTCCCGAATCCGGATCATATCCCAGATATCCCATATGGATTAGAGCGGTGAGGACATCATCCTTCCTGTAAAAGCTCGTCAGATCATTTTCAAACCCGGGACTCTTTGCTATTGCAAAAGAAGAAAACAGTTCATAGGAATCACAGCCGCAGCTGTAGTATGCCTTGATCATTCCTGCTGCCACAGATTTTCCAAACCTTCTTGGTCTGCTGACCGCAAAACACCTTCTTGAAGTACCAAGAGAATGGTTCAACACCTCCAGCAATCCTGTTTTATCAACATATATTTCCGAATGAACATCCGAAAAAAACGAACTGTTCCCTGCGTCGATATACTGTTTCATTCGTGCTCCTCTAGCGGATCTGTGTGTTCATTATGATATTAAGTATACCAAACGATAGCCCCCTACCGCTTGGACTTATCGTACGCTTCTCCGAGCGCTCTGGGCGCCT
>DNAD01000339.1:6889-11687 GCA_003484785.1 Lachnospiraceae bacterium | reverse complement strand
TCGGAAGCAGCGATTACGAACGCCACCAGAAGGAGCTTATGATAACCGAAAGACAGATAAACATGCAGGACGAAGCAAGGGAACTTTTAAATAGCATATGATATATTATGATGAAAAGCTGAAAATCTATCACGAGGAAAAAGACGGGAAGGCCACTGTTACCGATGCCGATAAAAACATAACAGAAGTTATTATACCATGTGAAATAAATAACATACCGATAGTTAATATCAAAAAAAAGGCTTTTCTGGGCTGCAAGCAGTTAAGGAGCATCTCGCTCCCCGAAACCGTAAAAAATGTGGGAGAGTGGGCCTTTGCCTTCTGCGATTCCCTTTCGGAGGTAAAGCTGGCATCGAACAGAGCGGTCTTCGGACAGGGGGCGTTTAAGAATGACGCAAGGCTTGAAAAGCTGTGGATAGAGGGAAGAAGCGAAGCGAGCGCGAGGATGCTTGCGGCAGCGGTCACGGTCATGGATGCGGAGTATCTTCTCGATACAGGAGAGGCGGGGAGCAGCGAATGGATCAGAAAATGGGATCAGAAGCTTGAGAACATCCTCAATCTGGCTGATGATGAGGGGTATCATCTCTATGTGCTCTGCGGAGAGGAGGACCTTCACTTTGATTATGATGAGTATCTTGAGTATAACAGAAGGAAGAAGGCCGGCCTTTCCATGCTGAGGCTTTTGTATGATGAGGAACTAAAGGAGCCCTTAAGGGAAAGGCTGATCGACTATATCAGGGAGCATTCGGTGGGAAAGGAATCCGAAGCGGCCTGGAGCTGCATCGTGGACAGGCACGGAGACGATATCGCCTACTATGAGCTTATGACAAGGCTTTCGGGGATAGACGAGGATAATCTGGAAAAGGCCTTAAACAGCCTTTCGGACAGGCATGCCGAGGCAAAATCCTTTCTTATCAATCATTTCAACAAGGGAAATAAAACAGATGAATTTTTCGATTCACTTATGATCTGATGAGGCGGAATATGAGAGAAAGAGATCATTACGAAGAGCCGGGCTCCGAAAAAGAGGAAAACAGGTATTTTAACGAAGCACTTCAGAATTTCACAAGAGAATTTGCTTATGGCGGAGCTATCAGACATCTGGTTGACAGGGGATATGATACCGAGAGGATCATAAAGGAAATGAAATATCCCCTTAAAAGGGATGTGATAGAGAAGATGGTAGAGAGGGCGAGGAACGAAAATAGTCAGAGAATAATAAAATTTAATTAGAAAATTCAAAAAAAATAGTTTATACTTATTAATAAGGATGGAAGCGGTGTGGCTTTCGGCTGTAAGTCAGAAACAGATAATAGCAGGGAAAGGAGGTGTTGTATGTTTCAGAAAAATGATATGGTGATTTACGGCAGTCAAAGCGTGTGTGAAGTAGTTAATATCGGAACCCTTTCCATGGCGATGATAGATAAAAAGAAGCAGTATTATACCCTTAGACCTATATACCAGCGTGATTCCGTGGTGTATGTGCCTGTTGACAGCGAGAGGCCGGTGATGCGTCCGGTCATCACCAAAGAGGAAGCACAGAAGCTGGTAAAGAATATACCGAATATTAAGGCGGCCTGGATCGAAAAGGAAGTGGAAAGAGAGCAGGAATATAAAAAGGCCATCTCTTCCTGTGATCCCGAAAAGCTTATCATGATCATAAAGACCTTGTATAATCGGAGAAAAGCAAGGATCGAAGACGGTAAAAAGGTAACCGTCATTGACGAGAGATATTTTAAAATGGCCGAAAAACAGCTGCATGAGGAACTGGCCTTTGCCCTGGGGATACCCAGGGAGGAGATCGCGGATTATATAAGCGGATATATGCATAAAAAATCGGGTAAAAAAAGCGGTGATTGAAGCATCACCGCTTTTTTACATCAGCCTGTTCACATCAGCCGTTCAGCCATGTCAAGGATGGCATTCTTAAGCCGGTCATCAACCTGAAAAGCCTGGGCATGCTTTGCTTTGGGGACGGTGATCAGCCTTTTTACCGGGCTCGGACATGCCTCATAATTTGCGTATACCATATCAAATGGAACAAAATCATCCTCATCGCCATGGGCAAATAAAATGGGTATGGTGCTCTTTTCCACTCCTTCGATGGGATTACAGGCATCGGGATCAAAGCCTGCCTGAAGCTTGGCGACGGTCTTATACAGCCAGTAGGAGAGGGCAGCGGGAAGGCGGTTATTCTGAAAATTATGCAGAAGCTGTCCCTTGAGGGTGGAGTATCCGCAGTCGGCTACCGCAAATACCACATTGTTGGGAAGCATCTTTCCGCTCATTAACATGACCGTAGCGGCCCCCATGGAAACCCCGTGGAGGATGATCTCAATATCCTCACCGAATTCCCTGCGCATGAATTTGAGCCATTTCATGCAGTCTTCGCTCTCCTTTATACCGAAGGTAATGTATTTTCCCTCACTTTCACCATGACCGCGATGATCGATCATAAAGCAGTTAAAACCATGTTCGTGATAGAACCTGGAAATGGAATCAAATTCATCATTACCGGTGCAGTGATAGCCGTGTATACAGAGAATATAACGGTTGGAAGGCTTCTCTGCCGGAAGGAAGGATGCGTGGAGCTTAAACCCGTCGTCACTGGTGATATGATAATGTGTAAGCTTTTTTGAAAGAAGCCAATCAAGATCCTCCTTCCTCACCTCTTCTATAGCCTTGTCAAGCTCGGTCATGTCCTCCTCATTCCCGGCAAACGCAAAAGACGGATCGGCGTTTTTGTTTGAGAGCAAATAGAGCAGCAGCTCGGAGAAAGCCGCACCGATAGCTCCGAGTGCAAGCCCTGAGGATAATACAAAATTGATCTTCTTTCCCATAGTTTTATGTCCCTTCGTATTGAAAAAATTCTAATCAATTATATCATGTCATTATATTGAATTCCATTAAGGATTTATAAAAGATTTTTAACGCTGTATTGTTAACGGAAATTTAATTGTATCGCCGCTTATCTTATGGTACAATGACTATGTATGATGTGAAGGGTAAAAGGATGACCCATTTGTTAAAGGCGGAGCCGGAGGTGAAAATATGAGTGGAATAAGCGGAGTTGGCGGATATTCTAATTTAAACAGTTATTACAGCGCTCTTTCAAGCGGAAGCAGGATCAATTCCGCAAAGGACGGGGCGGCGGAGCTCTCTATATTAAATAAGGAAGATTCCCAGACCAGGGGGTTTAAGGCCGGAAGTGAAAATCTTGAGGCAGCAAAGAGCGTTACAAACATTGCCGACGGGGCTCTGGAGGGGGTTACGGATTATCTTCAGAGAATGAAGGAGCTGGCAGTGAAGGCCTCCAACGGGCTTCTTGCAAATGATGACAAAAAAGCCATCCAGAGCGAGATCGATCAGATCAAGGAAGGCATCGAGAACATTTCTTCTTCTACCAATTATAATGGCATAAAGCTTCTCGACGGGAGCAATCCTTCGATGGAGATCGTATCGGACGGTCAGGGGACGACTCACGACATAACAAACGTGAGCAGTACCCTCGAAACTCTTGGCCTTAAGGATTTCGATGTAACGGGCAGCTTTGACATAGGGGCCATAGACAAGGCTCTGGAGACCGTTTCCAACGGACGTACCCAGATCGGTGCTCAGGCTAACGGCCTTGAGTCGGCCTTCAACTATAACAGCATCGCTTCCTATAATACCACCGCCGCAAAGAGCAGGCTGGGCGATACGGAATACGGAGAGTATGTGAGCAAGCTCCAGAAGGAGACTAACCTGAATACCTATAAGATCATGATGCAGAAAAAGAAGCAGGAGAATGATGCCACTAATATCCAGAGACTGATGACTTCGATCTGACGGATGGCGTTCGGCAAAATGCCGCTCGTCTGTAATGTATATTGCTTTAATCTGTAAAACCCCTTCAATTTGCGGCGTTTGACATCCGGAGATCCGGCACAGCCTTATTGCAGGGGTTTTATGGTTCCACCGGGGTTTTCGTAATGAAAAGAAAAAATTTTTATTTTAAAAAGCCTGTTATTTTCATAACGCTGTTCTGTGTGTTTTTGTTTACCTGCGGCTTTGACTTTAAGGTAAAGTCGATCTATCCGACTGCGGTACCGAGAAACAATGATCAGGACGATTCTTTGGAGGAAATGCCGGAGGAGGATTTCAGGGAGGGTCCTGTCACTTCGGAGGAATATGAAAGAACCGCTGACACAATTGAATCCGCGGTTCCCTCAGAGGTGATAGAGGATAACGGCGCCGATATCTATCTGGTGGGAGATTCCAGGACGGTATACGCCTGGGCGGATACAAGGGATCAACGGGCCAACTGGATGGCAGCCTGCGGTACCAGTTACTCACACTTTGCGGATCATTATCTTCCTATCCTTGACGGGGCGGATCTTAACGGCAGGAAGATAGTCATACTTTTCGGCGTGAATGATATCGGTTATTACGGGAAGGAAGCTGCCTGCGCAAACTGGATAGGCTTTTATAACACAAAGGCCCAGGAGTGGATCAAAAGAGGGGCGTCGGTGTATGCCTGCTCAGTCCTCGGCTTTAACTACAGAGCCGAGTATAACGGATCGGGCTGCAGCTATTCCGATATAGTCAGGATGAACTGCAATGTTGATGAATACAATGCACTTATGGAGAGCCTTCTGCCTTCAAACATAGGATATATAAGGCTGGGCTTCTCAACTGCGGAACCCTTAAGGGACGGGGTTCATTATTCGGCTGAGGAGGACAGGAGGATCTACGGAGGCATCATAGATATGCTTGCGCAGTGATATTGGGATAATCATTGTTACTATTCACAGCCTTT
>DNAD01000339.1:0-6753 GCA_003484785.1 Lachnospiraceae bacterium | reverse complement strand
GATTCGGCTGTGAATAGTAACTAATCATTATCACACTGCTTTGGGCTGAATCTGATTTTGGAGGAGTCATGAATTATACCAGACAGGAAGTTGAACAGTTTGTAGTGGAGGAGGACGTTAAGTTCATACATCTGACCTTCTGCGATGTATACGGAAACCTTAAGAACAGGACGATCATGCCGGGAGAGCTTGCAAAGGCCTTTGATTTCGGGATATCCGCGGATGCCTGGACCATTGCGGGCTTTGACGTGAGCGATACGAGATCGGATCTGCTGCTGCGTCCGGATCCCTCTACTCTTGCCGTGCTTCCCCGAAGAGAGGATCAGGACAGGGCGATACGTATGTTTGCGGATATCATCTGGCCCGACGGCAGGCCATTTGAGGCCGATACCAGATATATTTTAAAAAAGGCGGTCGAGGAAGCCGAGAGCAGGGGGGTATTCTTCAGCTTCAGCACGGAGCAGGAGTTCTATCTTCTTGAGAAGGATCAGAACGGAGAGCCTTCCGCAAAGCCCGCTGACAGAGGATCCTATATGGACATTTTTCCCGATGACAGGTGTGAGGATATCAGGGCAGAGATCTGCGGCTGCCTCGAGAAAATGGGGATCTTCCCCGAAAGCGCCCATCATGAGGAGGGGCCGGGACAGAACGAAATAGACATCAGGTTCGGATTTCCGCTCAGCGCGGCTGACAATGCCATGTCATACAGAGCTGTTGTAAGGAGCATATCCGACAGTCACGGCCTGGCTGCGGTTTTTTCACCAAAGCCTCTGGATAATGAGCCCGGAAACGGAATGCACATCAACTATGCGGTGACCGATTCACAGGGGATTGACCTGATTGAGCCCGCTACTGCCGGAATACTGAATAAAATCCCGGAGATCACCGTATTTCTTAATCCCGTGGAGGAATCCTACAGAAGGATCGGAGGAAATAAGGCTCCCTGTTTTATCACCTGGGCCTGTAACAATCGTTCACAGCTCATCAGAATACCCGAATCCAGGGAGGAATACAGAAGGGGTGAGCTAAGGTCTCCGGATCCCGGCAGTAACCCCTATCTTGCTCTTGCCCTTGTGATCCGGGCCGCCCTTTACGGGATCGGGAATAATCTTGAGCTTCAGCCCGAAACGGAGCTGAATATGTTCAGGGAGGACAGGGAAACGCTCAAAAAATATCACCAGCTTCCCGGAACTCTCAGTGAGGCCAGATATAATGCGGCTTCCAGTGAGTTTATCAAGGAGAGTCTGCCCGTGTCCGTGATCGCGGCTTATGTGAGGTAGGAAACATCGTCACCGAACCTCATTTCATAAAGGGTATGGGTGATCTTATATCCGAAGGATGTATACAGTCTGAGGGCGGGGACCTCACTCTTACAGACCGTAAGAACTGCCTGGGTCATCCCCGCTTTTTTCAGTATATTAAGGACATACCCAAGCAGGGCCCGCGTGATCCCCAGGTTCTGCTTTTCGGGAAGGCAGAAGATGTTTTCGGTTGCCGAGAGGCCGTCGCTTACCCGCCAGGCTGTAACACAGGAGACAAGCCTTTCCCCGAGGAAGGCGGAGTAAACAGAACCCTCACAGAAGGAAAGCTTAAAACGCAGATCATCAAGACTGCAGGGCTGTCTGAAGGCCTCTTCGTTTGCGATGCAGTATTCCCTTAAGAATTCCTCACAGGGATCCGGACGAGTAATCACAAGCTTCAGACCGTTTTCGGATGCCTTTTTAAATATTGAGGTGAGAGCCATTCCTTTTGATCCCGACAGATCTTTCTTCATTACGTACATCATATCACAGGGAATAAAACCCATATCTGTTAAAAGCTCCATATAGGCGTTGTCCGTAGTCCGGCACCAGAGCCTTAAGCACAGTTTTTTTTTCGGGTGGTCCGAAACGTGGGCAAGGAAATGTTCCCTAAGGGAATCAAGAAGCAGGATGGAAGCCTCGGCCTCATCCTCGCCGAAGGCTCTGAATATACCATGGATGAAAAACAACCCGTTGCTGTTGTCCGTAAGGCGGAAGCCTTTTGGTGCAAGAAGGTATCCTACGCCTGTAAGCCTCTCTTTGTGATCCTTGAGGCATACCGCGGCTGTCACGTACTTTTTAATAACATCTCCGTGATATTTAAGCTCGAGAAAGGTATCCCTGTCAAGAAGTTCAAGCTCTCTGTCAAATTTATCATCATAAGGGACTGTTCTGATCATGATCACAGTATAACATATATGCAGGAACAATGTTATTTTTTACTGCGTAATAATTATTGTTCGAAACAGGGTAATTTTATGGTATACTTTGGCATGGGCATTTATTTATGAGCCGGTCATACCATCAGGGAATGCCTCTTTGGAAGTCTTCTCTGTAAGCCGGTATCGTGATCATTGAGAGTAGAAATGAAAGAAACGGTTATAGATCTGATCCCCGAAAGTGAAAAGTCCGAAGCTGAAAAAGAGCAGGATAAGGAAAAGGCAGGAGAGATTCCCAAAACGCACCGCATAGCTTTGAAGCAGGGTGCGGAGCCTATAGTTAAACGGATCACTGCAGCGGCAAGGACTGTTTCCGGGGAGGACGCAGAGGAAGAAAAAAAACAGGAAAATAATAAACAGGAGAACAGGGAACAGGAAAAAAAGGAAGCCGTAAATAAGCCCGGGGCCGGGACTCTTCCCGAAGATAAGGACAGGGCCAAAACAGATGAGCCTGAAGGTGATAAGCCTGAAGGCGGAAAGCCCGAGTTCGAAAAGCCCGCAGGCGCTGAACAGGAGGGTGAAAAGAAAGAGGCCGGAAAGAAAAAGGAAGACGGGACAGAACAGGAGGTTAAAGAGGAGGGGGAAGAGATCCTTTCGGACGCAGAGGATGCCCCGCACAAACCGGCGTGGAGGTTTAAGCCTCCGAATCCCCGTGTCATAAAAAGGATCGCTGCCTGTTTTTTGATACTGGTTTCGGCAGCTTATCTGACGGGGCTTGTGATTTTTTCCGTTGTCTTTTATCCGCAGACCGTCTTAAACGGGATCGAATGCGGCATGAAGAGCGCTTCGGAGACGGAAAAGCTCATAAGCGAGGCTGTCTCCGGTTATGAGATAGACGTAGAGGGCCGAAACGGGATAAAAGGTACGATCTCTTCCAAAGACATCAGCCTCATGCCGGTCTTTCACGGAGAGGTAAAAAAGACTCTTAAGGGACAGAAGCCCTTTGCCTGGTTTATTCTGTTTAACAGACCCGTTGAATACAATGTTGAAGAGGTGACTCTTTATTCGAAGGAGGCCCTGAGGCGGTGTATCGACGAGATGCCCTTTTTTGAACCGCAGAATATCATCGAGCCGAAAAATGCCTATATCGGGGACATAACCGACGAGGGATATGTGATCACAAAAGAGGATAACGGGGCAGTCCCGCTGAAGGAGGCGATAGTGGCTGCGGTGGGGGACGCCGTGGGTACTCTGGAGCATAGTGTGAACATAGACAACGATGTCTGCTATAAGGTTGCCGAGGTCACCTCCACCGATAAGGAGATGAATACCCTGGTGGAAAACCTGAATGCCTACTGTGCCGCGAAGATAACCTATAAATTCGGGACCAGTGAGGAAGTGCTTGACGGCAGCAGCATAGCCGAGTGGATAACGGTTGACGGCACCGATGTCAGCTTTAATGAAGCAAAGGTATCGGAATTTGTCACCGCTCTCGCAAGAAGATATGATACCTTCGGCCAGCCCCATAAATTCATAACCCACAGCGGGGAAGAGATCACTGTTACCCAGGGAGCCTATGGATGGTGGATAGACAGGCCCGCCGAGACCGAAGGGCTGATAGAGGCGATAAAAAGCGGGTACCGGGGGGAAAGGACTCCGGTGTACAAATCGGAAGGAGCCGTGAGGGGCGAAAATGATTACGGTGATGATTATGTGGAGATTGACCTGACGAGTCAACATGTCTGGGTATATAAGGACGGAAAGGTAGTGACCGAATCGGACTGCGTTTCCGGGAACATTTCAAAGAATAACGGGACTCACGTCGGTATTTACGGCATTACCTATAAGGAAAGAAATGCTACCTTAAGGGGAGCAAACTACACCTCCCATGTTTCCTACTGGATGCCCTTTAACGGGAATGAGGGTATGCATGATGCGAGCTGGAGAAGCAGCTTCGGGGGGGATATCTACCTGACCGGCGGTTCTCACGGCTGCGTCAACCTTCCGGTAGCGAATGCCGAAAAGATATTTAACGTGGTGGAGAAGGGGGAGGCTGTCATAGTATACGGTGGAAAGACCTATACACCGCCGCAGCCGCAGCCGGTGGATCCGCTGACTCTCGATCCCATGCAGCAGCTGCAGCTTCTGATCGATGCGGGGATACTCAATCCGGACGGAACCATTCCGGAGACAACAACGGTTCAGGAATAAAAAGGAGGTTGTATCATGGCAGGTTTTGTGTTGTTTTTAGTGCTGATCGTTTTGCTTGGCATATGGTCTGTCTGCATAGTTCCGCAGGCCAATGCCTGGATAGTGGAGGTTCTGGGCCGCTACAGAGCAACCTGGATGGCGGGGATACATATAAGGATCCCGGTGATCTATAAGGTCGCAAAAAAGGTAAGCCTTAAGGAGCAGGTTGCGGATTTTGAGCCCCAGCCGGTCATTACCAAGGATAATGTTACCATGATGGTCGACTCCGTCGTCTTCTTTCAGGTTTTTGATGCAAGGCTCTTCACCTACGGGGTAGAGCGCCCGATAGCCGCGATAGAGAACCTTTCGGCGACCACTCTCAGAAATATCATTGGTTCAATGACCCTTGACGAAACCCTTACCTCCCGTGACAGCATCAACGGGCAGATAACGGCTATCCTTGATCAGGCCACCGATAAATGGGGGATCAAGGTAAACAGGGTAGAGGTTAAGAATATCCAGCCGCCCCGCAGTATTCAGGATGCCATGGAAAAGCAGATGAGGGCCGAGCGTGAAAAGAGAGAGGCCATCCTTACCGCGGAAGGTAAGAAACAGTCAGCCATTACCCTTGCAGAGGGAGAAAAGCAGGCGGCCATTTTAAGAGCGGAGGCAGTCAAGGAACAGACAATAAGGGAAGCGGAAGGACAGGCCGAGGCGCTGCTTGCGGTTCAGCGGGCAAGAGCCGAGAGTATCAGGCTTATCAACGAGGCTGCTCCTTCTTCCGAATATCTTAAGCTCAAGTCCTTTGAAACAGCGGAGAAGATGGCTGACGGACAGGCTACCAAGATCATAGTGCCTTCGGATATAGCAAACCTTGCGGGTACGATCACCGCCCTGTCCGAGACTGTTAAGAAAGGAAATGAATGATGGGGGCCGCAAAAATAAGCAGAGGAACCTATCTTCTTATGGAGGACAGGAAAAATGACTGGCTTGCGCAGCAGCTTCAGGAAGAAAAACGGGCGCAGGCACGTATAAACGCCATGTTCGGGATAAGGTTCAGTGCAGGGACTGAAAGAGCCGCAAGCAGTGACGCAAGGGCTCTCAGAAAGGATCACTTTGAAAACTGTGACGCAGGCAGTATCAAAGCCGCTCATGCCGCAAACTGTGATGCGAAGGCAGTAAGAAACAATTCGGTACAAAATACAGGAAACAGTAAGGGATACAAAACAGGAGGGGGAGTATGAAAATGGGATCATTATTAAGAAAAAGAATCGGAAAAACGGCGGCTGTTCTGGTGCTCATGGCCGCGCTTTTACTACAGCCCGCGGCGGCTGTCAGGGGAGCTTCGCTTCCCTCGATCGTGCAGCTTTCATCCACCTATACCTACGATGAGATGATCATGGACATAGCGGAGCTTACCGCAATGTATCCGGGAATAGTAACGAGCGGTTCGATAGGAACCTCGGTGCAGGGAAGAAATATTCCCTTTGTGGTTTTGGGAAATCCGGCGGCGCCTCATTCCATAATGATACAGTCTTCGATCCATGCCAGGGAGTACATTGTCTCCCAGAGCACGATGGCTACCATAGAGTATTATGCCATGCAGTTTGCGGCCGGCAATCTCGCTGACGTTCTGGCGACTACCTGCTTCTATATAGTTCCCATGGCCAATCCCGACGGGGTGACAATGGCCCAGAGCGTCGCGCCTGACTGGAAGGCGAACGCAAACGGGGTGGATCTGAACAGGAATTTCCCGGTAGGATGGGAGCTCACGAGCGGTGCAGCGGCGCCGGGCCCACAGAAATTCAAGGGCTTCACTCCCGCCTCCGAGCCTGAGACAAGAGCTCTGATGGCTTTTGCCTCTGCAAGGAATTATTCCTGCTATATAAGCTATCACCAGCAGGGAAATATAATCTACTACGATGACGACCTGACCTCTCCCGTGACCTCGGCTCTTTCCACGGCTCTGGCCGCCACGGTAAACGGGATCAACAGATACGCGATGGTAAACACCACGGGCACCAACGCAACGAATACCACCACCTACGGAGGCTTCGGAGATTACGTTTTGATGGGGCTGCAGAAGCCGGGGATCACCGTGGAGTGCGGAAGCGCCTACGGGGCACGGGGACAGTCACAGTGCAGTACCATCTTTTTGAAAAATGCCGATACCTGGGCAGCGGCGGCAAGGCTGTTCGCCCAGTATTGACCGCTATTTTAAAGGGCTGCGGCAGTAATGCAGCGTTGCTTTACCAGGCCATATAAAATTTAATAAGCCTGTGATGCGGGAATCCCTGATCTGCCGGGGATTCCCGTTTTTTATGCGAAAGCCCGCGTAAGGAAGGTTTACAGTGGAATTCATGGCTTTTTTTGGATCGGTGAGG
>DNAD01000235.1 GCA_003484785.1 Lachnospiraceae bacterium | reverse complement strand
GAGGAATAAGGGGTAAACACACAGTTAAGTATGGCAGAGATTTTGGGGAGAATTAAAGCTGACTTAAGGCTGAAAAAACTTATATTGTTCATTATGGGCGTTCTTGCAGCCGTGTCACTCATACAGGGCTGCAAAAACGCCGTTCTGGTAAGCCAGGACTTTCAATGGGACGCCGCAAAGGCTCTTGTAATGGGGATCGATCCATATGACGAATCCTTAAGCCCGAGCGGAGCTCTTCCCCCCGAGTTTGAGAAGTATTACCTTCAGATGGAGGCAAATCAGTTCCCGTCTCTTCTTCTGCTGCTGTATCCCTATACCCTTCTTCCTCCCCTTGCCGCCAGATATGCCTGGCTTGTTTCAAACCTGCTTTTTACGGCGGGGATCATAGCCCTCCTCAAAAAGACCTTTTTAAGTAAGGCGGATGACTTTACCTTTTGCTTTTTCATGCTGCTTATGATAGCGGGAACGCCCTACCGGAATCAGCTGGGAGTAGGACAGCATACCCTGTTTTCTTTCTTTTTCTTTCTGCTTGCGGTATACTGTATTGATATGAAGGAGAAGGGCGCTCATCCGGTGGACGGCCCGGACGGGGTAAGAGCGGCCCGGGACATGACAGGCGGGATAGGAAATCGTTTTTCGGCGGCGGCCATGGCAGCGCTCTTTGTTGGGTGGTTTAAATATACGCTGACAGTTCCTCTTGCCATCTACTTTGTATACAGGAAAAGATACAGGGAGCTGTTTTTTTCGGCGGGGCTTCATGCAGTGCTGACAGCGGTATGCGCGGGGATCCTTGGAGAAAGCTTTATCGATATGATAGTAAAGCCTCTGAAGGTTTCCTCAAAGCTTGCGGCTGAGGGAGGGCTTGATCTGGGGGCCCTGCTTTCGGGCTCGCCTGTCTCCTATGTGCTTGGGATACTGATCCTTTTGGGGCTGTTTATTTTTTCTCTTGTGGAAGGGCTTCGGCATAACGACGGGGCTGAAGGCTCGGGGAGCGCCCCGTCTTCGGCGCTTATTTC
This sequence comes from Lachnospiraceae bacterium, assembly GCA_003484785.1. Lineage (GTDB taxonomy): Bacteria > Bacillota > Clostridia > Lachnospirales > Lachnospiraceae > UBA2868. Next base: position 5,103 of record DNAD01000235.1, on the reverse strand, counting down.
AATGCTTACGCTTTGGGCCCTTATTGTTACCTATCACAGGACCTATGATTTCTTTGTGATAGTTGTGGTGCTCTCGCTTATGCTGCTGCCGGAATGCCCCGGATATGTAAGGGTCATGTACGCGGCAACGCTCCTGGGAGTATTTTTCGTGCTTCGGCTTTTCTCTGAGTCCGTTCCCTCCCGGATAGCGGTGGGAGCGCTATACTATGCATTCACCTTTGCTGTTACGGCAAATGTATATAAAATGTTCAAAGGAAATATAAAATATGACTGATTCGGAAAAAAAAGGAAAGCTTTTCAGACAGATCCTTAAATTCGGGGTTGTGGGGGGCATTTCCTTCCTTATAGATTATGCGATCTATGCCATAGTGGTAAAGCTTCTGCCCTGGAAATATGATTATATGATCGCCGGAGTGGCGGGCTATTCCATTTCCCTTATCTTTAATTATCTTGCGAGCATGAAGTTCGTCTTCAAATCGAAGGATGATATGGACAAGCGGAAGGAATTCATGATCTTTCTGGTGCTGAGCCTTATAGGAATGGGGCTCAATTCGCTGATACTCTGGATATATGTGGACATAATGTACAAAAACCTGCCGTTTATGGTGACTCTCCACGATATGCTGTTTGAGCTTTTAAACAAGCTTCATATAAGGATCGCGGCGGATACCGATGAGCTTGTTGCGCTGATGGCAAAGATCGTGGCGACCGCCATTGTAATGGTGTATAATTTTATCACAAGGAAACTGATCCTGGAGAAAAAGGAATAAAGGATGTTAAGCGGAGAAAAGGGGAAAATGATGAAAAAAAATGAAAAAAAAGGAATTATTGTCACTGTCTGCCTCCTCTGTGCAATATGCGCTCTTATTGCGGGCTGCGGCAGCGGAGAGCCCACGAAAACGGTAACGATACAAGTGCCTACCAGCACCGAAAATGACATTAATCCGGAAAAGCCGGAGGAGGCTGAGGCCGAAGAGCCGGATACTCAGCAGCAGACTGAGGAGAAGGATGAAAAGGAGGAGAGGAGCGTCAGCGAAAACGACCTTCCCGAGGCATCCGTTTCCGGCAATCAGGTGGATAAGGATAACGTGATAAGAGACGATGACGGCAAGATGATCGTCGATCTTGTGATGTTCATGGGACAGAGTAATATGTGCGGAACCGGAGGAGACCCTGACCACGCGCCCAAGGTACCCGAGGGCCACGGCTATGAATTCAGGGCGATATCCGATCCCACAAGACTGTATCCGATAACCGAGCCCTTCGGGATCAATGAAAATAACATAAACGGCATCATGGATGCTGCCATAGCCAAGAAGGGCAGTATGGTTTCGGCCTTTGCGAACAAATATTATGAAGAAACCGGGATCCCCATTGTGGCCGTTTCGGCCTCCCAGGGAGGAACGGATACGGACTTCTGGATGAAGGAGTCTGTGATGAGAGATTTCAGCGAGAGACAGAAGCGGGCCCAGGTATGGCTTGAGAGCAATAATTATCACATCAGGAAGCAGTATGTCGTATGGCTCCAGGGCGAATCGGATTCCTTCTCCAATATCACTCTTGAGAGCTATAAGCAGAACATGGATAATATAATAAGGCCGCTGTTCATGGGAGGACTGCATAAGGTATTCATAATCACCACCGGAAGGAGCATAACCAACAAGAACTTCTTTGATACCGTCATCGATGCACAGATAGAGCTCTGCAAGAAAAGCGGCTATTATGCTCTTGCGACCACGGTGCTTTCGGCAGTGAGCACGGAGTACATGGTGGATGAGGTTCATTATAACCAGTCGGTGTTAAACCTTCTGGGAGAGCAGTCTGCCGAGAGCGCTGCCTACTATTCCAACAATACGAGAGAAATGTGCCTCTACGACTATAAACACCATGAGACCTATATCCCCGAGGGCTTCGACTATACCGGAGAAGAGGTTGTGGAGCCTCTTGATGTGAACAAGGACTGCGGTTTGGAGAAATACTGAGATGAAGGACAGGATATTATTATTCATTCCGGCGTATAACTGCGAAAAGCAGATCATAAGGGTGCTGGGGCAGCTGGACCGGGACATTATGAAATACATAACAGAGGTCATAGTTGTGAATAACCAGAGCACCGACTCCACACAGGAGGTGGTGAAGGCCTTCATAGAAAGACACGGGGATCTTCCTGTCACCCTCCTTCGAAACAGGGAAAATTACGGGCTCGGGGGCTCGCATAAGGTGGCGTTTCAGTATGCGGCAAAAAACGGGTTTGACTATGTAATGGTGCTGCACGGGGATGATCAGGGGAATATAGCGGATTTCATCCCGGTGCTTCGGCACAGGACCTACAGGAAGCATGACGCTGTCCTGGGAGCCAGGTTTATGAGGCAATCCCGCCTGAAGGGGTACTCGGCTCTCAGAACCTTCGGAAATGTGATCTATGATTTTCTCTTTGCCTTTGTTATAAGGAAAAAGATATACGATCTCGGCTCGGGGCTTAACATCTATTCGGTAAAGAGCCTTGAGAGCGGCTATTACATGAAATTTCCGGATAATCTCATGTTTAATTATGTGATGATCCTTGCTTCGGAGTACTATGCCCAGGATATATGCTTTTATCCTATTTCCTGGAGGGAGGACGATCAGGTGAGCAACGTAAAGCTCTTTGATCAGGCTAAATGGGTGCTTAAGATGCTGTTTGCCTACTATCATGACCCCTCGGTGATCACGGGAGAGTACAGACAGAAGCAGATCGATGCCTACGAAGCGGATATCATTGCGCGGGCGGACGGATAGAATGACAGCTGTTTTGAAAATCCTCCTTACGGGAATAATCATTCTGGTATTGTTTTTACTCATCCATGCCTTTAAGCTCATGAGGATGTATCTGGTGCTCATTGACACAAGGATCGAGTTTAAACGGTTTGTTTTTGCGTATTTCAGAACGACCCTTGTAAATCTCCTGATCCCTTTTAAGCTGGGGGAGGTTTACAGGGTGTTTGTGTTCTACAGACTGTGCGGAAACTTTGCGACGGGGTTTTTGAGCGTTGTTGTTGACCGCTTCTTTGATACCCTCGCCCTGGTATTCGTGATGCTGCCCTTCCAGATACTGTATCCGGATACCCTTTCCTTTGTGTCGGTGATGCTGGCGGTATTTCTGGCGGTGATCGTCTTTGCCTATATGATCTTTCCTCCGACCTACCGTTACCTTAACAAGTACATAATCCTTAACAGGGTCTCTCCCCGTTCCATGGCGGTGTTAAAGCTTTTAAACGGGCTGAAGGTCTGGTATGAATATGTTAAGAGCCTTATAGCCGGAAGATATGCGCTGCTTCTGCTCATGTCCTTCGGAGCATGGTTCTTTGAAGGGCTTTTATTCAGGCTTCTGTCGGTCTTTTATCCTTATTCGGCCTTTGACGCGAGAGGGTTCTGCGAATATATCACTTCGCTTTTGTCAAGCGTTCCCAAGACCCTGGAACAGAGGGCCTACGGAAGGATGTGCATTATCCTTACGCTGATCCTTACCGTGATAAGCGCGCTCATCTGCTTTTCGAGGAAAGGTCCGCGGCAGATTTTGCCAGGTGATAATAGCGAAGGGGCATATCAGGAGCGGCACAATTTGTTACCAAACAGGCGCAGAAAGGGCTGATGGATGAAAAGAAATACGGTTGCGGTCATATATGATGATTCACGTCCTACCGGGACTGAGGTACAGAGCATTACCGGAAAGGTCTCCTACGGGGATACCATCCTGAAAAGACGTTCCCTAAGGGAGAGGACCGAGGATATATTAAAGGAGCTTGAGCATTTCGGAGGGTTTTATCCTGCCGATTCCATTTCAGAGCTTTTAAGGGAGGGCAGGATAAGTAAGGACTGTCCGGTGTTCAGGCTGTTTTCCGATTTTATAATAAAGGACCGCAGGGCGGTGGATATATTGCTTGAAAAGGCCTGCTATGCCGACGAGCCCTACAGGGTGGCAGCAGCGGGGAAGGAAGGGAAGGAAAGGCTCTGCGGCGTGATCTTTCCGACCCCCGAGGCTTATATCTCTTTAAGGGACGAAGAGTTGGAAGGCTATGACGCCATAAGGAGCGATGCCTTCATCGATATCTCCGATATCAATAATTTCAGGCAGTTTATCACCAGCGGCTTTGACGCCAGGTTCTTCAATGCTCTTTCCGGAAACGACTATGTGGTGGTGAAGTCGTCAAAGAACAAGGCAAAGATCAGGGCCGAATACGAATTCTACAGGCTCCTTCCCGAACAGATGAGAATGTGGTTCGTATCCCCCTTTGATTACAGGGAGACGGAGGAAAATGCCTCCTATTCCATGGAAAGATACCACTTCACCGATCTTGCCTTAAGATATGTACACGGGGCGATCGGTGAGGAGGAATTTGACAGGGTTCTTGACAAGCTCTTCTATTTTATAAGAAACAGAAAGACAAAAAAGGTCAGCCGGGAGGAGTACGCAGCGGACGAAAGGGCCTTATATGTCACAAAAGTTAAAAGAAGATTTGATGAACTTAAGACAAAGCAGGAATATGCGGGTATTGAAAAGCTTTTAAGCGCGGGAACACAATACTCCTCGATCGATCAGATCGCCGACAGATATTTTTCGCTGTATGAGAGGATAACGGGCGGCCGGGATTTTGAACCCCTGCTCTGTGTGGGACATGGGGACCTTTGCTTTTCGAATATATTATATAATAAGGAAGCGGATATCCTTAAGCTCATAGATCCGAGAGGGGCGCTTAAGGAGGAGGAGCTTTACATGAACCCCTTCTATGATATATGCAAGCTTTCCCACTCCGTCTGCGGCTCCTACGATTACTTTAACAGCGGGATGTTCGAGATCAGTCTGTCCGAGACCAACACCCTTACCCTTTCCATTGATTCCGATAACGAAAGGTATATAAGGATATTTAAGAAGAAGCTTTCGGAAAACGGCTGTGACTACAGGCTTATAAGGCTCTATGAGGCTTCGCTGTTTTTGTCGATGCTGCCGCTGCATATTGACAGAAGAAAGAAGGTTCTGGGCTTTATACTTAATGCGGTAAGGATCATGGATGAGGTTGAAGTGCAGAGGAAATGATCCGAGGATCACGCCTAAGCGCACGATCT
>DNAD01000069.1 GCA_003484785.1 Lachnospiraceae bacterium | reverse complement strand
AAATTAAAATAAATAAAGGGATTGTGAGAACCAAGTATCAGGAAGGAGACAGACCACAGGAAAATGAACAGACAGCCTGCGGGAATGATCACCGCCCCTGCAAGCCTTCGCTTTTCGGTCTTTTTAAGCCATTCCTCCGGATACTTCATAACGGGGGTACAGAACAGTATCCCCAGAACAATGAAGACACCGTACTCCCTGAGGCTTCTTCTGAGACCGTCAGTCAGCACAAAGCTGTTTCCGTACAGCCCGAACATCCCTTTTATGAAATTGAGCCCCTTCTTAAGATTGGGACTGTTAAATATCACCCAGCCGAGATTAACGAAAAAGAGGGTCACGATCCTGTAAAAGGCCGAAAACAGCCGGCTTTTTCCGGCATCCGGCCTGATCAGATATTTTTCGATCACAAGCAGTACAAAGTACATAAGCCCCCATACCAGAAAGGTAACATTGGCACCGTGCCATATTCCGGTCAAAAGCCACACTATTAACAGATTAAGGATATTACGCGGGATCGAAACCCTGGAGCCTCCCAGAGGGATATAGACATAGTCCCGAAACCATCTGCCCAGCGAGATATGCCATCTTCTCCAGAACTCGGTTACGGAAACCGAGGTATAGGGATGATCAAAGTTTTCCTCAAAGTGAAAGCCGAATATCCTTCCGAGGCCTATGGCCATGTCAGAGTAGCCCGAAAAATCATAGAGGATCTGGAGACTGAAGCAGATCGAGCCAAGCCATAAAACGGCAGCAGAAGCATTGGCCGCCTTTGCCTCCCAGGCCATATCGGCCACCAGGGACAGGTTATTTGCCAGTATGACCTTTTTTCCAAACCCGATCAGGAAGCGCTTAAGCCCCTCCGCAAAGTCCTCCTCAGAGGTGCTTCTGTTTGTTATCTGCTCCTCTATCGAGGAATATCTTACTATAGGGCCCGCTATGAGCTGTGGGAAAAAAGAGATATAAAGGGCGACATAGAGAGGGTTCTTCTGAACCCTGACCTTCCCCCTGTAAACATCGATGCAATAGGAAAGGGCCTGAAACGTAAAGAACGAGATCCCTATGGGAAGAGCGATATCCGGTACTTCGATGTCGCTCCCAAAGCCCTCATTGATAAGCACTATCGTATAATTCAGATATTTGTATACAAAAAGGAGGGAAAGATTAATAAAAACATCAAGTACCAGAAAAATCGTGGCCCTCGTATCGGTCCGACCCGCTTCTCCGGACCGGGGCATTTCCTCTGTACCGGTCTGCCCCCTCTGCCTTCCTATCAGGAAAGCAAAGCCGTAGTTTACGGCGATGGATAAGATCATCACAAATACAAACCTCGGCTCTCCGTAGGCATAGAAGATCAGGCTTGCCGCCAGCAGAATATAGTTTCTGTACTTATCCTTTGCGATAAAATACAGACAGACTGTCAGCGGTAAGAATAAAAATGTAAAGATAAGGCTCGAAAATACCATCTGTGTTCCTCGCTACTGCCTTCTAAGACCCCGGGGATAGTGATTTTTCATTATCCCGTTTGAAAGCTTCCCCCAGCCAAGGCTGAAACAGTCGGCACAGATCAGATGCCACCCGTTTTCACCGCCTGCCGGAAAGGTCAGTCCCTTAAGATAATCCTCCGTCATTCTTCCGGGCTCAGCTGTCGTACAGACCGCCCCGTCACCCAAAAGCTCCCCTGTTAAATATGTCTTAAGCTTTAATGCCCTGTTTACGTCCTCCGGCCTTAAGGCAAGCGCAAGGGCATGGGAGGGAACAAATCTGTTCTTTAAGCCTGTCCCCAGCTGCAGTCCCGGCCTCATAACCCTGATCCCCTTGAGAGAGGGCGTTCCCTCAGGCGCAAGATATAGATTATCTCCAAAGCGCAAAAAAACGTGTTCTTTTGCCTCCCCGTCCCAAAGCTTCAGAGAGTTGTCTTCCTTCAGAGCCTCTTTTGCAAACCCGTAAAAATCCATTACTTCTTTCCGGGGTAAGGATCTCTGCAGGCCGTTCTTCACAAATCCCGTTCCTTCACTGCCGGAATATGCCTTCTTTTCAAGCGCTGCCGCAAAATGCCCCTCGCACATTTCCCTGTGAGGGTACAGCCGTCTCTGTTCCTTAAGCTCATAATCCGGATGCTTTTTAAGAAAGGCCTCAATAACCTCCTCGTTTTCCTCCTCCGAAAAGGTACAGGTAGAATAGACAAGCCTCCCTCCGGGCTTTAACATACCTTCGGCGTACTCTAATATCTCCTTCTGCCTCTCTGCGCAGAGCCTTACGTTTTCGACGCTCCACTGTGCTATCGCTTCAGGATTCTTTCTAAACATCCCTTCACCCGAGCAGGGCGCATCGACAAGTATCCTGTCAAAACAGCCGGAAAAGCATTCCGCAAGGTGCTTCGGGGTCTCGTTCAGAACCACCGCGTTCCTTACTCCCATTCTTTCGATGTTTCCGGAAAGTATCCCGGCCCTTGCGGGATGGATCTCGTTTGCTATAAGGATCCCTTTTCCTTCCATTTTCGCGGCTATCTGCGTGCTCTTTCCTCCGGGCGCCGCACACAGATCCAGAATCCTCTGATCATCAGGGGAAACCTCAAGAAGATTTACCGGAAACTGGGCACTGGGTTCCTGGATATAATAAACCCCGGCATCATGATAGGCAGATCTGCCGGGCTCGTCCTCTCTTTCAAAATAAAAGCCGCATTCCTCCCAGTCAACCCTTTTCAAATGAAAAAAAGAAGCTAATTCCGTGCCTTGACCAAACAAGTCAATCAGCTTCTTTTTTTCGTACTTCAAAGGATTAAGCCGAAGCGCCTGCAGGCTTTCGCGTAAGCAGCTGTCCATGAAGGCATCAAACTCCGCCCCGAGAAGCCTTTTCATTCTGGCCTTAAAAGCCTCAGGCAGCGGGCAGCTCTCACTTTTGAACCTTCCCTGCTTTGGGATATTTCCTAGCTCCATATGAGATGGTACCATCTCTCCAGCTCCTCAACCGTAAGGAAGCCCTGGCTGGTTCCCATATGCCCGATCTTATAGGAAGCAAACAAAAGGGCGTTCTTGATAGAATGGACCGCATCGCCGCTTTCGACGAAGCAGTGCAGGAAGCATGAGAACAGCGAATTGCCCGCTCCCACGGTATTTACGATCTCAGTGGTCTTTACGGGCTTGTAATGAGCCAGAAGATCATCCTTTCTTGAATAGATGGTAAGCCCCCTGGCGCCCTGACCGAGGATTATGATGCCGGCACTGGTATTGTCCGCTACCTTCCTGACAAAGTCATCGGGCTCCGTAACTATATTGTCATCGCTTAAATATATGATATCCGCAAGCTCCATCAGATCCCTGTTATACTCATATTTGTCCTCGGAAAAGCCCCTGAAATTAATGGCCAGGATCTTTCCCGCCTCTTTGGCGGCCTTAGCCAGAGGCCTGCAGAAATTGGCATTTGCAAGAACAACACAGTCAACATCCTCGATATTCTTCCTGAAGGGCTCGATAGGGTATACTATATTCCTGACGTCCTTGATATCCTCAAATATCTGCTGGCGTCTGTTGGTATCATAGAAGATCACGGCAGAGGGATTGGCAGAAAGAGCGGGAAACACATAATCCGCTCCGCTCACCAGCTTGTCCTTTACGATTATGTCCGTATTGTCCGATCCGGTCACGGTAAAAAACCTGACATCATTTCCCAGAGCCCGGAGCGCCAGACATTCATTATAGGCGTCTCCTCCCACATTCGTAAAAATCGTGTCCGGCCTGGTTATCACCGGACTGTACTCTATTGGGATACTGTCCACCTTTACTATAGTTTCCACCTGGACGATTCCCGCTACCGCAAATTTCTTCATTCAACCCTCCTCCCGCGCCG
>DNAD01000152.1:2879-4863 GCA_003484785.1 Lachnospiraceae bacterium | reverse complement strand
GATTCGGCTGTGAATAGTAACGTTCGCATTCTCTGTCATGTTCATATTTAAGTCCTCCTGTATGGTGAAGGAAATAATATTTACTTCGTAAAGAACCTCTGCAGATCCGCTTCTGTGGTATCATCTCCGATGGTGATGAGCTCTGTCCCGGTAAGCCGTGCAAACATGGCCACATCCGCTCTTGTAAGGGCAGTGGATACCACCGAATGATGGGCTCCTCCGGCGTAGCACCAGGCTGCGGTTCCGATCTCAAAATTCGGCTTATGACGGTACATGATACGGGCCACGGGAAGCTTCGGCATGGGCTTTGGCTGCTTTACGAGCTCGATATCGGCGCAGATGAGCCTGAAATGAGTACCCATGTCAACCATGGTAACCTGGATGCCGTCTCCGGTAACGCCGTCAAACACGAGGCGGGCAGGATCCTCCTTTCCGCCTATCCCGAGAGGATGAACCTGAATCTCGGGCTTTGTTGCCGCAAAGGCAGGCGGAACCTCAAGCATATGGGAAGCAAGCTCCAGCTCCTCTCCCTGCGTAAGGTCATAGGTGTAATCCTCAATGAAGCCCGTAGCTCCCTCCTTACCCTCTGCCATCTTCATAAACACCGCGCTGAGCGCGCTTATCTTGTAATCACCCTCGGGGCCGAAGCCGATCCCTTCCCTCATAAGGTCCTGAACCGCAAGGCCCGGAAGCTGCTTAAGCCCGTGAAGATCCTGGAAGGTATCGATAAAGGCGCCTGCATTCCTATCCTTCAGGAATTTCCTGAGGCCCACCTCATACTTCGCCTGTTCCCTTACAGCCTCGATATTATCGGTAGCAATGGTATATCTGCTCTTATAATCCTCCATCTGGGCATCGATCTCGGCCTCCGTAGATGCGTTGATGCAGTCAACAAGGTCACCGACTCCGTAATAGTTGGCCTCCCAGCCGAAACGGATCTGGCTCTCAACCCTGTCGCCGTCGGTTACCGCAACATCTCTCATATTGTTGCCGAAGAGCGCAAGCTTAAGGTTCCTTGAATAAGCTATTGCTCTGGCCACTCTGGCAAAGTCCCTGATCTTTGAAACAACGCTGTCATTCTTGTAAAAGCCTGCCACCACCTCATGGGCGATCCCCATCCTGGCAAGGATGAAGCCGTATTCCCTGTCGCCGTGAGCCGCCTGGTTAAGGTTCATGAAATCCATATCGATCTCATCGTAGGGAAGCTTTTCATTGGCCTGGGTATGCAGATGCAGAAGGGGCTTTCTGAGCTCCTGAAGGCCCTTTATCCACATCTTTGCCGGCGAGAAGGTATGCATCCAGGTGATGACGCCAACGCAGTCATCATCGTTGGATGCCTTTCTGCAGTTTGCGATGCAGGCAGGCGAATCCACAACCGTCGGCAGAAGCTCCACCGCAACGATGTCTTTGAGCTTCTCATTAAGGAAATCCACCATTTCCTTACAATCGGCCAGAACCTCCTTAAGGCATTCCTCTCCGTAAAGGTCCTGACTTCCGGGAATAAAATACAGTTTGTCCATTTTTTCTCTCCTTTTTAATTTTTAATCCTCTATGGTTTTTTGCAGCTTTTCTATCACGCTTTCCAGCCTTTTTTCTTTCCTTTCCGGATCTTCTTCATCCTTAACTTCAATAAGGGCATCAATTATAAATCGTAAAAACCCCGCAAATTGCTTGTCTGTCATTCCCATAGCTTTTCCTCCCATATCCGCTTCTGTGAGCTGTGATAGTAACCTGAAATCTTTGTTTTCTTATCTTTGTCCCTTGTCGTAAGGGATGCCTTCCGCCTTCGGCGCCCTGGAATTCTTTGAGGTAAAGGCCAGGACCACAAGGGAAATGATGTAGGGCATCATATTGTATACAGAGCCCGGGATATTAAGCGACGCCAGGAAATCAAAGCCCGAATAAACATTGGAAAGCGCTCTGAAAAATCCGAACAGAAGAGCCGCAAAGGCAATGTTTACCGGCTTCCACTGACCGAAGATCA
>DNAD01000152.1:0-2837 GCA_003484785.1 Lachnospiraceae bacterium | reverse complement strand
ACTGACCGAAGATCATAACAGCCAGTGACAAAAAGCCAAAGCCCGCCACTCCGGTCTCAAACTTCCATTCGCTTACTCCGGCGGTAATATACACTATCCCTCCGAGACCGCCGAGAAAGCCCGAGATAAGAACTCCCGCCCAGCGCATCTTTAAAACGTTTATCCCTACGGAATCAGCCGCCTGGGGGTGCTCGCCGCAGGCCATGAGCCTTAAGCCGAACCGGGTTTTATAAAGCAGCACCCAGGAAATGATCAGCAGCAGTACAGCTATGATCGTGAATGAATTTAACTGAAATTTTCCTATGTTATGGACCAGAGCCTTTTTTGCGCTTCCGTACTGAACCGTGGAGGAAACGTTATCGGGGTTCTCGGCTATGTTGATCGACTTTACTATTACCGTGGCAAGAGCCGCCGCCAGCATGTTCATGGCCGTTCCCACAAGGGTCTGGTCAGCCTTGAAGTTGACACTGGCCACCGCCAGGAGCATGGAATAAATAACGCCTGATATCGTCGATACCGCCACTACTGCCAAAAGAATAACGAAAGCGCTTCCCGTTCCCAGGCTTTTCATGGTGAGCGCTCCGCCCAGGGCCCCCATTACCATGATCCCCTCAAGACCAAGGTTGATGACCCCCGAATGCTCCGAGAAGCACCCGCCCAGAGCGACCAGCATAAGAACCGATGCAAATAAAAGAGTGTACTGGATCAGTAAGATCATGCCTCAGCACCTCCCTTCACCTTCCTTTTAGCCTCCTTTTTACGTGCTATCCTGCCGTTTATCGTGGTTTTAAAGAATAATACAAAACCGCAGAGATAGATTATTATGGCGGAAATCAGATCAGATATCTGGGACGGATACACCGATTTGTCGAGATATGAACCTCCGCTGGTAATATGCTGTATAAAATAGGAGGAGAATATGGTCCCGATGGGATTTAAGCCGCCTAAGAAGGTGGCCGCGATGCCGTTAAAGCCCATGCCCGGCACCGAGGACTGGGTCGTTGACCACTGCTCGTAGCCCGTAAGGTAGAGAAACGCCGCTCCGAGCCCCGCAAGAGCTCCTCCTATGACAAGGGTCATGATCAGGTTTTTCTTCTCTTTCATGCCCGCGTATCTGGCCGCGTCCTTATTAAGGCCGGTACCCCTTATCTCATAGCCCATGACCGTTTTATTAAGGATCACCCAGAGCACAATGGCTATTATGACTGAAAGCGGGATAGCAATGGTTACGTATTTATTGTTTGAAAACAGCTTATCAAGGCCCATTGAGGGTATCAGCGCCGACGCGTTTGCGGAAGCCAGGTTGACCGTATAGGGACTGGCGACCTCCTTCTTTCCGGCGAGTACCATGTTTACGGTATAGAGCCCTATCCAGTTGAGCATGATCCCCGAGATGACCTCGTTTACATTGAAGTAAGCCTTGAGTATCCCTACGAAGCAGCCGTAGACCGCGCCCGCCGCCATTGCCAGAAGCAGGCACAAAAACCACGGAAGCTCAAGGAACAGGGCCCCGAAAAGAGCCGCGCCCGCGCCGACCACGTACTGTCCCGCCGCCCCGATGTTAAAAAGCCCGGCCTGATAACAGAACTGGATGGAAAGGGCGCACATAAGAAGCGGAGCCGTCTTAACGAGGGTGCTTCCGAAATATTTAAGAGCCGCCGGCTTTGAAGGATAGGTAAAGAAATTCTTTAAAATAGTGATGATCCCTTCCGTGGCGGACTGCGGATTGATCAGAAGAAGAACGACAAAGCCCGCAAACAGTCCCAGAACGATACAGAGAAGGGAACTTATTATGGACAGTGCCGCTTCATTTTCAAGAAAAGACTTTTTCCGGTTATTCATCAGCCCACCTCCCTTTTCGCGCCGGACATATACAACCCGAGCTCTTCCCTGTTAGTCTTTGCGGGATCGAATTCACCGACGATCTCTCCCTCAAACATTACAAGTATCCTGTCGGATATGCTCATGACCTCCTCCAGCTCAAGAGAGACCAGCAGCACCGCATGGCCCGCGTCCCTCTGGGCTATCAGCTGCCTGTGGATATATTCGATCGCTCCCACATCCAGGCCTCTTGTGGGCTGAACCGCTATAAGAAGCTTCGGGTCCTTATCAAGCTCCCTTGCTATTATCGCCTTCTGTTGGTTTCCTCCCGACATGCTCCTGGCCCTGGTTATCCCTCCCTGGCCCGAACGCACGTCATACTGCCCTATCAGCTTATCCGCATAATCATTTATCGCATTCTTTTTAAGAAAGCCGGCTTTGGTGCGAAACTGCGGCTCAAAATATCTCTGCAGGATAAGGTTATAGGCAAGGGAATAATCAAGTATCAGCCCGTGTTTATGCCGGTCCTCGGGAATATGGCTCATTCCCGTAAGCGACCTTTCCCGCACCGAAGCCTTTGAGATATCCTTTCCACCGAGAGTTATCCTTCCGCCGACTATCGGCTCCAGCCCCGAAAGCCCGTATACAAGCTCGGTCTGGCCGTTTCCGTCGATACCCGCGATGCAGACGATCTCTCCCTCTCTTACGTCAAAGGAAACGTTCTTTACCGCGTTATTTTTATGGAGCCTTGATGCAACGGTCATGTTCTCCACATGCAGGATGACATCTCCGGGAACCTTTTCCTTTTTATCCGCAACCAGCTGGACATCCCTTCCGACCATCATTCTTGAAAGCTCTTCCCTGGTGGTATCCGCGATATTTACCGTTCCTATGTATTTCCCTCTGCGAAGGACCGAGCACCTGTCGGCTACCGCCATGATCTCGGCAAGCTTGTGGGAAATAAACAGGATCGACTTTCCCTCCTTTGCCAGGTTCTTCATGATCTGCATCAGCTC
>DNAD01000314.1 GCA_003484785.1 Lachnospiraceae bacterium | reverse complement strand
GAGCGGTTATCGCTGTTCTCCTTCATGGTCCTGAACTTGTAGATCTCAAATACCCTCCCGTGGACGGTGGCTCTCTTCTGCTTAAAAAAAACGCTTCCCCCGTCGAAACGTTTTATCATCACGGCGGAGATTATCAGAAGTGGGCTTAAAAGGATCAGGGCAAGGATCGATATGACTATGTCCGAGATCCGCTTTATTATCCTCTCCTCAAAGCTTATGAGATGAAAGTCCGAAGCAAAAAACGAGATATCGTCAACGATCACCGGTCTTGAGTGCTGCTCCACTATGTCAGCGATAGCGGGATTGAAATATACGTTCTTCAGATTCTTGTACGCAAAATTGACTATCTCCTGTCTGTTCTGTACAGGCACATCATACATGATGATGGTATCCGCCTTTACAAGCTCCTCAAACAGCCCTTCGTCCCTGTAGGACACCGTGCCGGTCACAACATAGCGTTTTCCGAAATCATTCAGCGCCTTCTCCACCCTTTCCGCGCTGTTCTCGGTGACTATGACGCACTTTTCCTTTTCATGTATCCAGAAATAGAACCTGTTGCCCAGCCATACGAAAAACCTGATGAGGCAGAACTGGAGGAGGAAGGTGATGAAGAGGATACCCACGTTCTCCGGCGTGAACCTGTCATTGTTTGCCTCGTTGGTCTTCATTATCGTAAGCTCGAAATAGGTAACAAGGTCAGTGAGAAGGGTGGCCAGAGTCAGGGAAAAAACGGTCTGCTTCTCCTTGCGCCTGCCGACGTCAAACCTCCCGTAGATGCAGGAAAGCAGAAAGAGAAAGATCACATAGGTGGAGAGAGTGACGGCCGCTGTTCTCGAGATATCCGTGATCTCGGGATTGTCTATGGAAAACAGCAGAAAAAAAGCCGCCATGCAGGAAGCATACATCAAAAAGCCCAGGAGGATAAGTATGCTGTTTTCGAACCTTTCAAGGAGCTTTCGCATCTAGATACCCTCGTAAACCTCTTCGATATATTCCATGAATCTGATGTCCTTGTCATATCTGGCGGCCTGGTTTACACACAGAGCTTCGGTGAACGCCTCCCCTGCCATGGACTCGATCTTATCAAGAGCTGCCACTATCCCCTGGATACTGTTCTTTTCCACCACGATCCCGGTATTTTCCGTAAGGCTCTCCGGGCTTCCGCCGGTCTTATAGGTTATGACCGGAGTTCCGCAGGCAAGGGCCTCTATGTTTGTGGTCGGGAAGGTATCCTCAAGGGTGAGGTTAACATAGACATCGGCCATTGAATAAAGAGCACACAGCTCCTCAAGGGATTCCGTCTTCTTAATCCCCTTTATCGCGGGAGGGAGGGAAGCGATCTGACTGTCATTCAGTCCCACAAGGACTATGGCATACTTATCGCTTATTATCTTGCTCAGGTTAAAAAACTGGTTAAGCCCCTTTCTGTCCCTCCAGGGATTGGCTACGCCCAGGATCACCCTTTTCCCCCTGAGGGCCAGGTCATTCTTCAGCCTGAAGATGGGATTGTCGCTGCTTCTCTCCTCTTCGATGGGCCTAAAGCTCGACAGGTCGATCCCCGTAGGGACCACAACGGTATGATAGTCCTTTAAAAAGGACTGCAGCACCCTCTGCCTTAACCACTCCGAGGGGGTTACCAGTGTCATGTTCTCTATCCCGGTAAACAGGCGTTTCTTGTCGGCGTAGTTCTTTGCGGAATTATCCTTAAAGGCAGACTTCGGATATTCGGAAAGCTGCTCGCAGTTCTGGCAGCCGTTTATCCATTTCGTACAGCCGACATACTCAAAATGGGCGCAGTGGCCCGTAAAGCTCCAGCAGTCATGGAGGGTCCAGATCACCCTCCTTTGCGAGCGCTTCAGATATTCGAAAAGATACTTTATGTTCAGGTAATACCCGTGCACATTGTGGAGATGCACGATATCCGGATCGAAGCTTTCTATCTGGTCGATCAGATCAAGGGTTGAGCTCTTTGAATAAAACCCGTGTCTGTCGGTAAGCCTCGTCATCAGGCCGTGATACCAGATATCGGCCCGGGTATCTATCTTGAAGGTGTTCATATCGGAGGGAGCATCCCCTCTTCCGAAGGCTGCCATGCATTCGTAGCCGTGCTCGGTAAGCATCCTGTACAGCCCTTCGGTAAGCCTTCCCACACTGTTTCCCGGCCCTATGACCGTATTTATAAAAAAGACCTTTCTGTTCTCCATGGAGGATATGGACTGCCTCACAAAGGCATGAGCCTCGGAAATGCCCGGATTCTCCCGCATCTCCTCAACTCCCTGTCTTATAAAGCTGTTCTCTATATTTCCTTCCAGGGAAACAGCATCAATATCCCTCATTATATCCTCATTCCTCTTGTGTATCGTCAAGGTCGTTCAGTATCAGGTGAATGACTCTCTCATGTCCCTTTGAAAACTCCTTCGAAAGCTCCAGATTTCTCATTTCCTTCCGGACGTTCGGGGTTCTTATGAGCCACCCCAGGGTCTGCATGATGGTGATCTCATCCGTTTCGCTTCCGATCCCGAGGTTGATAAAGCCGTTCTGTATCCCGGCAAAGACATGCTCCGCCTCTCTCTCGTTCTGGGCAAGCACCACCGAGGGCACTCCCATACTGGCAAGCTCGTACACGGTCCGGCCCTGGGAGGTCACCGCCAGGTCCATCCTGTTCATATAGCTGCTCACTCTTTTAACGTCTATGTATACATGAATGTTGTTCTTGGGATCGTCTTTGATCTCGTTCTTATGAGGATAGGCAAAGCCCAGCAGGAAGTGAAAATTGATGTCCTCAAACTCCCCGTGAAGCTTTTTGCATATCTCGTACATCCTTGAGGTAAGGTTGGAGGGATCCGCTCCCCCGAAGATCACCAGGATGTTCTTTACCTCTTTGGAAAACTCCCTCGGCTCCTCCTCAAGGAATTCGTCCCTGATGCAGAAATACTTTGAGCCGTAATACTCGTTATGCAGCTTTTCACCCTTTTCATAGAGGGCATTTATGACGGCGTCCGCATATTTGGCGCCGGGGCCCACATCCTCGAAGTTGATGACCCTCCTTGCATATTTTGATACCATGGTCATATATGAAACCTGCGTATCCAGGATGTCATTTACCAGGATGTCCGGTCTCTTTTCCTTAAGTATCTCCTCCAGCTCTCTCTCATCATTCACTATCTCGATGGGGAAGTTGGACTCCCTTATCTTTTCTATCCCGATATCGCTGTCACGGTCAAGGACAAAGCTGATCTCATGGCCGGTAAGCTTGTAGGCAAGGGTAAGGCATCTGTATACATGTCCCATACCCAGCTGCATCTTGCCGACGGTGTGGAATACTATCCTCTTTCTGCGAAGGATGTTCTCGCACAATACCCAGTCAGTGTAGGTGTCGATGTCCACCGCTTCGTCCTCGGGTATCTCAAATATACTTACGTTTTTTCCTATGCGTCCCTCAGCGGTGACACAGCTTCTCCTGGTGATAAGGAAGCCTCCGGTCTCCACGTAATTCGGGGGCAGCTCCTGAGAATTCAGCCTCTTTTCATAGTTTCTGGTGATGACTCCGTCCTTTATGCCCCAGGAAAGGTGAGGCTTGTTCATGGCGGAGATCACGGTATCAAAGCCACCCTCCTGAAAATAGCCGATGGCGTTTATGATCGTATCGCTCTTAAGGGTAGGAGATGTGGCCTGCATGGTTATGACAGTGTCATACCCAAAGCCCTTTTCCTTCTCCATATACTCAAGGGCATGATTTATGACCGGATCCAGCGTGACCTTATCGGTGGCCAGCTCTCCGGGCCTTTCTATGACCCTGACCCCTCTTTTGTTTACTATGCTTCCCAGCTCCTCATCATCGGTAGAGACCGCGATATCCACCACTGCATCCCTGAAGCCTTCGCAAAGACAGTGTCTTACTGCCTTCGCATTTTCTATGGAATAAACGATCAGGGGCTTTCCGCACATTATCCGAACGTTCTTCCTGGGTATCCTTTTCGAGCCCCCTCTTGCGGGGATTATTATCAGTGTTTTCATCAAGCACCTCTGTCAGGCGATCCGTTCCGGCCTTCAGGCCGAAAAATTCTTTGTTTCAGGTAACCAACCAGCAACATTATATCATTTCTTCTGATAAATGCAAAAATACCCGTAAGCACAATGAAACAGACATACCTTAATATCCTCTGTTTCATATCCTCGCCGTAGAGCATAAGTAACGAAAGTCCCAGAAGAGTCACCACACCCATTGCGGCAAACATGAACCGGTCGTCATATACCCGCTCCTTAAGATAGAACCTCACCGCAAGGTAATGAAGGATCATCAGGATGATATAGCTTGCGAGAGTGGTATAGGCAGCGGCAAGGTATCCGAAGCGCGGGATGAACAGCGCGTTCAGTCCGTAGTTTATGGCCGCGGCCGTTACGGAGCTGATGGCGATAACCGGGGTCTTTTTCCTATAGAGCTCCACATTTACGTAGTTGGTATAGAAATACTGGGCAAGGGTTCCAAGGGCCACCGGGGCCACCACATATCTTGCGATCCAGTAGTCCTTAGACCTGGGAGACAGTATCATAAGGGCCTCCGGCGCCGCCGTTATGAAGCCGATGGTAAGAAAGCAGCCCAGAAGGACGAATTTCTTCTGTATGTTTTTTATGCTGTCACGGTTTCCCGCATGCAGCTCATCATTAAACCAGGGAAGCCAGGCCTGCCCTATGGCATTTGTAAAGATCGCAAGGAGAGTGGCAAAGCTGTAGCCGAAGGCATACAGCCCGCTTTCCGCGCTTCCCAGGATATCCTTTATCATCAGCCTGTCCACCTGTGCAAGCAGCATCAGGGCAAAGGCGTGAGGGATCATGGGCAGCCCTATTCTTAAAGCATAGCTCCAGTATTCCTTTACGAAGAATCTTTTGCCTTTGCTTAAGATCCTTATATAAAAGACCACTCCCATTAGGAAGACGGGCAGAATGGTGCCCAGGATCTTTCCGATATATCTCCTGTCGTTAAACAAAAGCATCAGAGCGATGGAGAGCACAACGGTCCCGATGCAGATCAGCACGGAGATAATGATGTTTTCCCGGTATTTGTATTCGTATCTGCATTTCTGCAGCATATACTCCACCGAAGGGGATATACACAGATAGGAAAACAGTACAATGATGAGAGGCACCTCATAGCCCATGGCGCTGCTGAGTCTTTCGCGGAATATCACCGCAAATATCAGCACTGTAAAGGCAAAGGAGCTTGAAAGTCCCTGAAGAGCCGACATGTATTCGTCAAAACGGTCCCCGAAATCAAGCTTTGCCCTGCCTATGCTGTAAACGACACAGAGACAGGTGATGATGTTTATGAGATCGATCCACGAATTAAAGGTATTGGCGGTACCATAGTCTGAGGTACTCAGCATGCTCGTATAGATCGGTGTCGTGATTATCGCCACCGCTCTTATCAGGATGCTGGCAGCAGTATACCATAGCCCTGACTTGAGAGCCTTTTCCCCCTTAGTATTAGAATCCAATTATACTCCCCTTTATATCACACAAACATATCCATCGAAAGCACTGTGTCCTCGGCTATATCCTCCCTGGCCTTAAGGCCCAGAAGCATGGGCATTTTGTCAGGGGTTATACCCGTTCCCGGACGCTTATAGGTAAGCATTTCCTCGGTTATGACCTCACCGGCCTTTATGTCCACGGCCGAGACCACCGACCTTCTTGCGTTTAACCTGGAGATCTTCTCCGTCTCAAGGCAGGTTAATGTCCCCTTCCCCCTTAACATATCCATCTTTTCTATTCCGGAAATAATGTTCCGTGCATCCTGGGGATCCATTGCATGATAGTGATCATTTCCTTTGAGAGTCTTATCCAGGGTAAAGTGCTTCTCTATGAGCGTGGCTCCAAGGTTGTAGGCAGTCTTTATAACGTCACAGTCCGGGGTCGGTCTGGTATGGTCGGAATAGCCTACATAGAACTCCGGAAACTGGTTCCTTAAGGAGGTTATCTTTAAAAGATTTGCATGCTCGTAAGGAGTCGGGTACTCCAGGATGCAGTGCATCAGGACTATGGGCTCGTCATTGTATTTTCTGATGGAATCCACCGCCGCCTCTATCTCCGGCAGCTCCGAGGCTCCCACGGACAGAAGTATGGGCTTTTTCTTCTTTGCCTGATACTCGATAAAGGGAAGGTTGGAGATATCCGAGGAGGATATCTTGTATATGTTCATAAGCTCGTTAAGATAATCCGCCGACTCAAAATCAAAGGCGGTGGAGAGGAATTCGATCCCCTCTTCATCCGAGTATTCCTTAAGCTTTCGATACTCCTTCTCTCCGAAGCTGTCAAACTTCTTAAACAGCTCATACTGGGAGGTGGTGGGCTCTTCAGTGGTATCCCAATAGGAGGGCGAAGCCTTGGCGGCAAGAGTCTTTGCCTTATAGGTCTGGAACTTGACCGCATGGATCCCTGCCTCCTTCGCCTCATGGATCATCAGCTTTGCAGCCTCCATCGGTGTTATCGAAAGCTTCGTTGCTATGTCATAATAATTTACTCCTATCTCCGCGATAAAGGTAAATTTCCCCTCGCTTAAGCGCTTTATGATGGTGCTTTCGGTTTTCTCCGGCTCGTGCCAGAGGTCCCTGTCCTGATCCGTTTTGTCATGTGGTCTTTCCTTTTGCATTTTCTCTCTTTACCTCATTCCATTTTCTGTAGCCGAAATAATAGAACTTTTTCAGCTCCTCCATATTCTTTTCAAACTTCTCTTCGCTCTGTTCTTTCCCTCCCAGGATCTTTTCAGCCTTCGCCATAAGGTAGAAGAGATCGATCTCAAAGCCTATATCCCTTATGGTCTGAAGGTAGGCCGCGCAGGAGTGGATATTATCGATCTCTCCGAAATCCGCGATAAGCCCCGGGAGCTGTTCGAAGGAGGTGACCTTTGTGATCCCGTCCACAAGCTCAAAGGGAACATCCCCGAATATGAGGGACTTTCTTCCCAAAAGGGCTTCCTCGAAGGCTGTGGTCCCCACTATGGTAACCACCCCCTTCGCCTTCGTTATCCAGGGCTTGGGGTCGTGATAATGGTTGACCTGTACAAGCCTTACGTTGTGAAGCTCCTTCACCTTCCTGTAAAACTCCGTCCCCCTCTCTCCCAGCATGGCCTGATGCTCCTTTACATAGAGCCTCCAGCCCACCGGCAGAGATTTTGATACCTGTTCTATCAGATTAAGCTCATCCACATAATAGGAAGCCTTTACGAATACCGTGGACTCCGGGATCAGATGAAGAGGCATGTACACATAGGGCTCTCCCTCCACCGGAGCTTCGAAAAGCCTGTTCTTTCCCATGTATTTCCTGCGCTTTAAATAGACGCTCAGATAATGAAAGAAATATGGGATGCTGGGAGCATAGAGTATCTTATTTGTCCTCTTAAGCTTAAGATTTTTGTTGGTTATGTCCATGTTCCAGAAGTAATTCCACTTCCCGTGCATGACCCTCAGTATCCAGATAAGGGAATCCCTTTCATACTGGCTGGTGACAGTGCCCGCAAACTCCTTGTTCATTATGGTGCTGCGGTTTCTGTAGTCTTCTACATAATCATACATTTCCTTAAGCTCTTTTGGTGTCTTCTTAAGGTTTTCCCTGTATTTTTCCTCCACATAGCCGTCTATCCCTATGGTATTTTGGAAAGTGGGATATTTATAGTACCCAAACTTCGAATACTCCACCGTGATATAGGGCACGTTCTTCCTGTAGGCCACCTCGTTGATGATGGTCCTCTGAAGCTCGGCGTTGTCAAAATCCAGGATCATATCCGGCCGAAACTCCTCAAAGATCGAAAGGATCTTTTTATAATTGAGCTCCAGCCAGTACATATTCTCGTCATAGTTGGTAAAGGACCAGTAATAGCGCCAGTGATAGTGCCTTGTGTTCTCCTGGGAGCACATCAGCTGCATGTTAAGGTTCTTAAAGTGGGTGTATTCTCTTTCTATGTTTTCAAGGTATGCAATATCCACTGGAGAGGAGGGCCCCTTAAGCCCCTCTGTATACTGATCACAGATATCCCTTACGTCATAGAGGGTGATGCCGGAAAGCTCCTTAAACTTGTAATAGGAGTTTTCGTTGTAGTAGCATTTGTTATAGCTGCATTCGCTGGACATTATAAAAAAAGCCGCTACCTCATTGTCCTTCCTCCACTCCTCGGCCAAAAACCAGAGGGGCATCGAGTAGGTCTCCCGGCAGACAAACAATATTCTTTTGTTATGAAAGCCCTCGCTGTATTGTTCTTTATCCGCCATAATCTATTCTATTCCCTGTTCTCTGAATATCCCGTTCCAGTCATTTCCCGATGAAAAGAGCCTGTGTCCCTCAAGGAACTTCTTCCTTCTTCTTACGGTAAGCCATTTAAGCACGGAGGGAAAATGAAGGCACAGAAAGGTCTTTGCCTTAACCCCTCTTCCGACCCTTTTATTATTGTATACGGAATGCGAAAGGCTTCTTACGTAATCCAGATATTCCTTATCATGTTCCCTTGAAAAGGTGCCGGTAAGCATACTGTTCTGGATAACGCTCATGGCCTCATAGGCCATGAAATACTCACAGGCCTTAAGCAGTCCCGGATCCTTTTTCATTATCCCGGTGCACATCACCTTATCCGCTTCAAAGGATTTTGCAAGGTTATCCTCAACCCTCGAGCCGCTGTCGGCGCTCATCCTGAAGCAGTATTCGGGCTTTCTGTTGTATACTATCCGTTCCGCGCTGTATAAAAGCCTGAAGCTTACCAGCCTGTCCTCCACCTTTTTGCCTTCGTCGAAGCTTATGTCCTTAAACAGCTCCCTCTTATAGAGCTTATCCCAGATATGCAGGAAAAACCCGGTCTGATAGAGAACGATCTCCATTGCCTGAGTCGGGTCAATGAGCAAAAGCTCTGGCTCCCCTCCGTTTCCCGAAGCGGGAACATTTTCCGCCTCTGTCACGTTTTCGTATACGTAATACTTTCCTATGACGGAAATATCCGCATCCTGCGAGACTGCCCCTTCATGCATCACCTCTATCATATCAGAGGCGGCATAATCATCCCCGTCCACAAAGGCAATATACTTTCCTTTCGCGGCGGAAAGCCCGGTATTTCTGGCACCGGCAGTACCTCTTGGCGCCTCCTTTATAACCTTAAAGCGCTCGTCCTTACCCGCAAATTCCTCACAGATCTCAATGCAGGCCTTATCCGTATCCGCAACAACGCATATGACCTCGATATCCTTAAAGGTCTGGGAGGACAGGCTCTCAAGGCACTGTCTCAGAAACCTTTCAACCTTATAGATTATAACGATAACGCTTACCTCAGGCATAACCGCACACTCTCCCCACTGCCTCAAGATACTCATAGCCCCTGTATTCGTCGGGCTCCAGCATTGCTCCCTCTCCCCACTCATTCCAGGCATTTATGAACACAAAGTCGTTTTTGTATCTTTCAACCTTCGGCTTAAGCCTCCTTAAGGCCTGTTCAAATCTCGCAGGAGAGGTTTTTGTGTATACAAGGCCCTTATATCCTCTTCTCGGGGTATTGTCCCAGTCGGGGATAAGGCCCGGAAACTCATTCTCGGAATATTCCCTTTCTTCTATCCCCTTAAGTATCCATTGTGCGGGAACCCTTCTTTCCAGAAGCTGCTTCTTAAAGAGCCTGTTGATGCCGCTTCTTAACAAAACGGAGGCATTATACGCCACCCTGTGAAGAAGAGAGAAATCGTGCTTTAAGGTATAGCCCGGCTCAAAATAATACCAGCCCGAAAAAAGCTCCTTCCTTGTATCCGGGATATCCCTTGTCTTTCCCGAAACGATAAAGATCCCGTCAAAGCCCTCTTCCTTTGCCCGTCTGTCAAAGAGGGCGAGCATATCGGAAAGCCTTTCTATGTCAAAGCTTCGATAGATCATGAACAACGGCTTATTGTCTGTCTTTATGTATCTCTCATCCTTAAAAAAGGTGAGCAGATAGTTAAAATGAAGCTCCCAGTCCTTCTCATCCCCGTAGTCCTGCTTCATAAGAACCTCCTCGGAAAGACCGTACCAGGTTCTTGTCCAGCTCTCATTGGCCCAGCAGATGCAGTACCTTAAGGGAATGTCGGGATGGTCGCGAAGGATCTCCATGGGCCTCTTCATAAGCTGCTCTCCCTTAAACCAGTACTGGTAAAAGGCAAAGCCGTAGATCCCGTATTTCTCCGCAAGAGAAGCCTGCCAGCGAAGGGTCGCCTCACCGTCCTTGTCAAGATCGTAATACCTTCCGTCAAGCGGGCGCCTGGGCTGAACGTGTCCCTTAAAAAGGGGCCGCCCCCTTTTTACCGCAGTCCATTCCGTATAGCCCTCTCCCCACCATTTATCATTCTCCGGAAAGGTATGATATTGAGGAAGATACATGCATATCGCCTTCATCAAAGTTCCCCTTTACTGTCACTGTTCACAGCTGTTTGGGCTATGACAGTAACCCTTTGGTTACTACTCACAGCCGAATCGCGCACTTGCTG
>DNAD01000025.1 GCA_003484785.1 Lachnospiraceae bacterium | reverse complement strand
TCCTTCGGAAGCTTGTCACGCATTACCTTGTCATTGAACACAAGGCTTCCGTACAATTCCGGTATCCTCTGCTGTGTCGTTCCCATTCTCTTCTCCTCCTTTTTCCGTTACCGCCTGCGGTGTTACTATTCACAGCCTTTTGGGCTGTGAATAGTAACCCTGCGGTAACTTTTCCGGCTGCCGTATATGATAATATCCGGATTCTGCCCGCGGAAGGGCAGATGTTATCATACACCCGGCGGCTCTGTGATATAAAAAGAGCCGCTCAGGAAAAAATCCCGAGCGACCCTGCTCACAAAAAGACATTATACATATCGTGTTGG
Organism: Lachnospiraceae bacterium; assembly: GCA_003484785.1. Taxonomy (GTDB): domain Bacteria; phylum Bacillota; class Clostridia; order Lachnospirales; family Lachnospiraceae; genus UBA2868. Next base: position 3,435 of record DNAD01000025.1, on the reverse strand, counting down.
ATATGTCAACACTTTTTTTAACAAAATATGTCTTGCTTTTATCGAACATATGTTCTATAATAATGCTCGGTTACCGATTTTTTCTGTTCCGATTCAGTCAGCTCTGATGACTGAATAATCTCTATACATAAGGCAGAAGCTGGTGAGCGATTGAAAAACGATAATCTGACCGGAACAAAAACAGAAACGGGCTCCGCAGGCCTGAGCAGGACAGGCATGGGGTATCCGCGCATGTATATCTGCATCGACTTAAAGAGCTACTACGCCTCCGTCGAATGCATATACAGAGGGCTCGACCCGCTGAAGGCCAATCTTCTTGTCGCCGATGAGTCGCGCTCCGATCAGACCATATGCCTTGCGGTCTCCCCCTCCCTCAAGGCTATAGGCGTTCCCTCAAGGCCCCGGCTCTTTGAAGCAAAGCAGGCCATAAGAAAGTACGAAGCCCTCCGTCATACAAAGGTGGACTACATTATCGCCGTCCCCCGCATGGGTGAGTATATCCGGGTATCCGCCCTTATCTATTCGGTATACTTAAGATATCTGTCTCCCGAGGATATCCATGTATACTCCATCGATGAATGCTTTATTGACTGCACCGGATATCTTCATCTTTACCGGGCAAAGGCCCTTCGGGAAAATACAAGCCCCGAACGCCTCCTTGCCCTGACGATAATAAAGGATGTCCTGGGTACAACAGGCATAACGGCGACCGTAGGGATAGGGACAAATCTGTATCTTGCAAAGGTGGCGATGGACATCGTTGCCAAGAAGGCCCCTGCCGACAGAAACGGTGTCCGCATAGCAGAGCTTACCGAGGAGACCTACCGCTATCTCCTGTGGGATCACAGGCCTCTTACGGATTTCTGGCAGATCGGCCCCGGAAAGGCCGCAAGGCTTGCAGGTGCCATGCTCTTTACCATGGGGGAGATAGCCGAAAAGACCCAGTACAACGAGGAGTACTTTTACAGAACCTTCGGCGTGGACGGAGAGATCCTCATCGACCATGCCTGGGGGATAGAGCCGGTCACGATGGCCGATATAAAGAATTATCACCCCGACGCCCACAGCCTCTCAAGCGGCCAGGTGCTGCCAAGACCTTATAAATACGGGGAAGCGCTGCTTGTATTCAGGGAAATGATAGACGGGCTCTGCACGGATATGACCCTGAAAAGGCTGAAGGCGCAGAGCTTTACCTGGTGGGTATCCTATGATTACAAAAGCCTTGAGGAGGTTTCAGACTACTGCGGTCCCCTGTCCATTGATTTTTACGGCAGGGTCCACCCAAAGCACAGTAACGGCGGCGCAAAGCTCAGGACGCTCACCGATTCCGTCCGTCTGGTCACCGAGGCGCTGCTGCCCTCATTTGAGGCAAAGTGCGATCACCGGCTGCTTATACGCAGGCTTGGGGTATGCGCAAACGATATCGTATCCGATGAGGGAATATACCAGCTTGACCTCTTTACTGACTACGAAGCCCTGGATAAGGAAAGGAGGATACAGGAAGCGATGCTCAGGGTGCGTAAACGCTACGGAGCAAATGCCATATTTAAAGGCTCGAGTCTCACCGAAGCTTCTACAACCCTTGAAAGGAATCTCCAGGTCGGGGGACACCGCGCCTGAAGAAAGATATGGATATACCGCCTTTCTATCAAAGGTATTAATGACTGGTTATTAAGAAACGCTGTTATTTAACGTGGTCTGCCAATATGGATCACCTTTACGGTCATACGTTTATTCAGTCCTCCGGGCGTCTGTAGAATCTGCCGATCACCCTCTGTGTCTTAAGGACGTTTACGAAGGCGGCCGGATCTGCCAGCTTGATCTCGTTTACAAGCTCCCCTGCCTCGGCGCTTGAGACCACGGAGTAGACCACGCTTTTCTCGTTATGCTCATAGGAGCCCTCTCCCTCAAGGATCGTCGCCCCGTGATTGCTGATCCTTGAGATCGTGGCGCACACCTCCCTGGGCTTTGTGGTGACAATGAACAGTGTGGCCTGCTGGTATTTTCTGTACAGAACATGGATCACCGAGGTGGAGGTATACTGGAAGATAATGGAATACATCGCCTTCTCCCAGCCAAACAGCAGCCCCGCGGCGGTCAGGATAACCCCGTTTATGATGAGGGTGATATTAAAGGAATCGATCCCCCGTTTCTCTGACAGGTAGATGGATATGAAATCTATCCCGCCGCTGGTGGCATCCATCAGAAGACAGGCGCTTATGGCCGCGCCGTTTATGAGCCCGCCGAAGATGCTTATAAGAAGGGTGTCCCGTGTAATGCTGTGAAAGGGGATAAGGTCGGTGAGTATGCCGCTAAGTACAATGACATAGCAGGATAAAAGAGTAAACCGCTTTCCGATATAGCGAAAACCGATATAAACCGGCACCGCGTTGATGAGAATATTTATGAGTGAATAAGGAACCTCTATGTTAAGGTATTTTTCCCCGATCTCCTGGATCAGCAGGGTAAGGCCGCTGGCACCTCCGGGAATGATCCCCCCGGTTCGGACAAAGGTTTTTATATTGAGCGCCATTACAAAGGACGCCAGCGTTATCACTATTATCCTTACCGCCATGGGCGTCCGCTTTACTTCATATTCCATCCCCGTTATCAATATCCTCCTGCAGAGAATCCCGCATCCTTAACAGAGGCTCATAGTTACTATTCTTTCCTGCCGATGCGCTCAAACAAAGGAAACACCTTCGGATACACTCCAAGAATCAGGAACATGATGATCGCATATCTGGCAGTTCTGACAAAAAAGGCAGCAAGGCTTGTGCCTGCAAGAAACTCCTTGTCAAAAGGAAGCTTTAACAGCGTATTTACCACAAGGTATATCAATAAGGAGCCTGCCACACGAAGGATCATCGCGGGAATCTTTTGTGTATTCTCAAAATTTACATATTTGCGTTCAAAATAAAATGCCGCCATGGCACCGATCAGGCAGCCCAGAGCAGTAAAATAGTCGGTCGTCCGCACATAGAACAGTCCCGGGAGCGCGGATATCAGCAGTATAAGATCATACAGCCATTCCTTATGTACATAACGGTCAAGAAGCATAAACACTCCTACCACCGCTAATCCCAGTATCCAGCCTGCCAGCACATCTGTCGGATAGTGCATGCCTGCCACGACTCTTGAAACACCTACCAGCAGGGTCATGACCACTGCAAGGATCCAGAGCCATTTCTTTTTAGCCTCCTTCGCCAGCGCGAAGTATGCCGCCGGAACAGATGCGCTGTGCATACTTGGGAAAGAATACCCCTGAGCCGCCACATCCATAGCTGCCGCACTTTCATCTGACAAGGCCAATGGCTTCACCCTGTCAGGATACTCCATATAAGGTCTCGGTCTCAACACGACTGACTTGATCATCGGAAGCCACATATTCACGCAGGAAACAATAAGCACCAGCTTCTGTCCGACCTCCTTTTT
>DNAD01000334.1 GCA_003484785.1 Lachnospiraceae bacterium | reverse complement strand
AGATCATGAAGGCCCAGAGGAATATACATATGGTAAGAAGATTTTTATTTGAATACAGATTGTTCTTAAGCAGAGGATCGAAATGGAGATAACAGAAAAAGGCTATGGCAAAAACTATAAGTACGATAAGCTGAACGATCTTAAAAATCTTATATCCTTTAAGACTTCCCTGACCCATGATCCACCCCCGGATGAGATTCGCGAATCGCTTCGCGGTTTGCTTGCTTGCGCCGATTTGTTTTTTAAATCGTGCAATCGAAATATTTCCGTTAAATTAGACTCACGAATCGCACAAGCGCGATTTGCTCGCTTGCGCCGATTTGTTTTTACAAATCGTGCGCTTCGGCATGATCTTTAGATCATGCCGGTTCGGTCTGTTTACAGACCGAACAATTACCTTCATTACATTATAATTCAACAAGCGGGAAAATGGTAGGGATATTTATTCAAACATCATATATTGCATATACAGGCTGCCGAAGTCGGGGTCGGAGGAGAGGGAGATCTCTTCGCCGGATTCCGCCAGTTCTTTAAGACGGCGGATCGTCGTCTGTCCGGAAGAGCTTTCCTTATAAAGGGCTGTAAGGAAGCGGATTACTCCGTTTAAGGAGGAATTGCCCACAGCCTCTGCCTTACCGATAAGCTGCCGGGGGATCATCCCGATCGCTGCAGCCTTTTTTACGTCAAGGTAATAGCCGAAGCCTCCGGCGATAAATAGCCTTGAGATGCCGCTATAATCCGTGCCGAAGCGTTTTAACAGGATTTCAAAGCCTGCCCTTATGGCGGATTTGGCAAGCTGGATCTCCCGAATGTCCTTCTGGGTAAGGATGATGGGAACCTCCTTTTCGGGAACGTCAGAGTGCATTAACGCAAGAGGGAAGCCGCCTTCGAAATATTCTTCATCAAGCATCCCGGTCTCGTCAATAAGCCCGACGCGCAAAAGCTCTGCCACGGCCTCTATGACACCGGTGCCGCAGATTCCGGCGGGGGGTTTATTTCCTATGGTTTGTATATCAACTGCTATTTTATTACTGCCCCCAACCCTTAAACGATCATCAGACGGTGCCCCGGCGACCGGTAAGGATGGCTTTTTTGCAAGAGAGACCGAGGAGATGGCGCCGGGTATACTGCCGATCCCGTATTCAATATTGCCCCCTTCAAAGGCAGGGCCGGCCGCTGTGGAGGTGACTAAGAGCCTGTCTCTGTTTCCCACCGCCATCTCCCCGTTTGTACCAAGATCGATAAAGGCGCAGAGCTCTGTGCTGTTAAAGAGATCGAGGCTGTAGAGGCCTGAGACGATATCCGCTCCGACAAAGACGGAAAAACCGGGAAGCAGGTAAAAGGGCATATCCTTAAGCTTACTTAAGGGTAAGGCGTCCGCCGCGCTCCCTAATACATCTCCCAGGCTGTGCTTTTCAAGCTTAAGGGTATGAGCGGTAAAAGGATAGATCCCCAGCCCTTTAGCGGGATAACCCATAAGAAGGTGAAGCATCGTGGTGTTGCCGGCGGCAGCGGCGCACGTAAGCCTTTCGGGATCGACACGGTGTTGTATAAGCAGGACAGATATCCCGTCGGCCAGATCCCTGCAGATGCTTTCGCGAAGAAGGGAAGCCTTTCCCGCACAAGCTGCCTCGATCCTTGTTATGACGTCAGCTCCGAAACGCCTCTGCCTGTTTACGGCGGTGTGGGTATCGATGACCCTTCCGTTTTCGGGATCTGTCAGGGAGAGGGCAAGGGTGGTGGTTCCGATATCTATGGCGATGGCAAAAGATCCGGCGCTGTAGGAGGTATTTAAGGAGCCTGGATGCATGCCGCCTCCCAAAACAGCTTTTTGTGATCGGGGTTCGATGCTGCCCAGGGCTGTTATATCCTCTTTCGCAGATCCGATCAGGCTCACCTCACAGGATTCATTAACTATATAGCGGCAGGCGAGCTCCTTTCTCATCCCGGATGGCAAAGCCTCCTTTAGAGCCTGAGAGGAAGCCTCTTTAACCGCTTTCGCCTCTCTGATATAAACCGCGCACTTTCCGCAGCGCCCCGCTCCGCCGCAGGGAGCGCTTATATATATTTCGTTTTCCTGAAGGAGAGAGAGCAGATCCGAGCCGGGATATGCGCAAAATTCATAGACAGCTTCGGAAGTATTTACTCTTATCGATACGCTTTTCATTCTGTCCGCACAGCCGGTGACCGGGCAGTCAGCGCACCCGTGGGTCAGGCGCATGATATGCTCGTTTTGTGTTACGGCAAATACCTGACAGGAGGACTTGACGGGATCGTACATAAGCCCGGAGGTGATGGAAAGGCCAAGATTCTCACCCGCATTTAATGCCTCAAACGCAGTCTTCTGGATCTCCATCGGAACATGGACGGGAGCTTCAAAACGTTTTGCTATCCCGACGTGACGATCTTTGCAGATGCGCCGAAGCTCCTTAAATACCGGCTTTTCCATTCCGAACAGGGCTGAAGAGGCCATGGCATCGCTGAGAAGCCCCTTTACATATTCCCCCTCCTCAAAAAAGGCGGAGGACATTTCACTGACCTCGGCACCGACGGTGCATATCATATAAAGTACGGGATCCCCCTTTGCGGGCGATCTGCCAAAACCGGTGTTCTTTGAGCCCTCTGTTTTTCTCTTTACATCGGAAAATCCGGGATAATCAAAAAAACCCAGGGCAGCCCGGGGATTTATCGCAGACTGCACTGTGGGCAGCAATTCTTCGAATTCCCTGATAAATTCTTCATAATGAGGGTTATCCTTACCGCAGCCTGTGCGGCGAAGGACGTCATCCCTGTCGATGTTTATACTGCTTTTGTCAGGGATGATAAGCTTTACTTCCGACATTTCCTTATCTCCATTTCCTCCGCGCTGATTTGCACAGCAAATCGTGCGCTTAGGAACGATCTTTAGATCGTTCCGATCCGGTCTGCTTTTTTAGACCGGATCATTACCTCTTCGCCGATTATACATTTTATTATTCTTTAATTCCACTCTGTTTTTTGATATGATAAACATATCGAATTGACATTTCTGTGTATGGTAACGGAAAGTTACTGTTCTCATTCCGGCTGTGGACAGCAGCAACGGAAAGGAGTTACTATTCACAGCCTTTTGGGCTGTGATAGTAACGGAAAGGCAACATTTCAGGAGGTGTATTATGGAGCTTACAGAGTTATCCCTGGCGGTGGAAAAAGGGAAGGTAAAGGACGTAAAAGCGCTTGTGAACCGGGCTCTTGAAGAGGGGGTACCGGTAAAGCAGATCCTTGAGGAGGGACTGATCGCGCCTAT
>DNAD01000192.1:3180-3316 GCA_003484785.1 Lachnospiraceae bacterium | reverse complement strand
TCATATTACGTAAATCAAAATCCGGCGCAAAAAAGGGAGCCTTTTCCAAAACCGTAATTTTTTATGTTAATCGGATAATCCACATTCGAATTTTCCCGGGGCCGATGCAGCTTAACGTTACTATTCACAGCCGAAT
>DNAD01000192.1:0-3079 GCA_003484785.1 Lachnospiraceae bacterium | reverse complement strand
AAAAGGCTGTGAATAGTAACAGCTTAACAGCTGCCGGCAGATTTAAGTATCTCTTCACCTATTAGATGAACGTCACCGGCGCCCATGGTTATGACCAGATCACCGGGGCTGCAGTTCTTTATCAGAAAATCCTCGATCTCGCCAAAGCTCGGGAAATATAAGGCTTTGGGAACTGCGCCGGCCATATTGTTAACAGCCTCCGCGATGAGCTTTGAGCTCATGCCCAGAGTATCGGTCTCCCTTGCCGGGTAGATTTCCGCCATCACCAGCCTGTCAGCCTTTGAAAGAGCCTTTACGAAATCATCGAAAAGAGATTTCGTGCGGGTATAGGTATGGGGCTGGAACACGCACCAGAGAGTCTTATGAGGGTAATTTTCGGCTGCCGAGAGAGTCGCGGCGATCTCGGTGGGATGATGGGCATAGTCGTCGATCACCGTAACGCCGTTGAAGCTTCCCTTAAGCTCAAAGCGCCTGTCGGTTCCCGTAAAGGACAGGAGCCCCTCCGCTATGGCCTCCTTTTCAATGGAAAGCTTTCTGGCAGCGGCCACCGCCGCCAGGGAATTTAAAATATTATGCTTCCCCGGAACGCTGAGAGTGATCCGGGAAAGCGGACTCCCCTTTTCAAGCAGAGTATAGGAGACGCAGCCTTTCCCGTTAAACTCAATATCGCGGCAGGAATAATCGCTGCCACGGGAAGGATCATCGCTGAAGGTGATGACCTGTGCTTTTGCGCCTTCACAGATCTCCTTATAGTTATCGATTGCGGCATTTATCACAACAGCGCCCTGAGGCTGTGCAAGAAGAGCAAATTTATGGAAGGAGTTACGTATATCTGCCAGATCCTTAAAGAAATCCAGATGATCTTCTTCTATATTAAGTATGACCGCGATAAGGGGAGAGAGGCTTAAGAAGCTGTTGGTATATTCACAGGCCTCTGCAACAAAGAAGTCCGGGCCGCCTATCCTTATGTTCCCGCCTATCTCCTTAAGCATGCCGCCCACCGAGATCGTGGGATCGGCCCCGGCCTTAAGCAGGATCGAGCTGAGCATAGAGGTAGTCGTTGTCTTACCGTGGGTTCCGGCAATCGCCGCAGAGCTAGCGTAATTCTTCATAATCTGCCCCAGCAGCTCTGCCCTTGTAAGAAGCGGAAGCCCCCGCCTCCTTACCTCCGCAAACTCCGGGTTATCCTCATGGATGGCAGCGCTGTAGACCACCAGCTCAATATCATCGGTAATGTTTGAGGCCTTCTGCCCGATACAGATCCTTATGCCCTTTTCGGCAAGGCCTCCGGTTATGGAGGAAGCGGTATTGTCAGAGCCCGAGATCTCAAACCCCCTGTCAAGAAGGATCTCGGCCAGGCCGCTCATGCTTATCCCCCCGATGCCGATAAAATGTACTTTAACCGGCTTATTGAAGTCAACCTGATACATGTTCACCTCCGTGAAATTAATCAAAAACTATATTTTCTACATCATACCATACTTTCTTCGCAGATGGTAGCGACAGTAAGAGCGGTGAGGCGATCACCGGACTTGCGGGTGTCAATGACAGCGACGGCGGCGGAGAATTTTTTTGTTCACTATTGTCAAAAAATATGTTATACTGGTGGAAACATATGGTGACTTTTTACAATGTGAAATGTTTTGCAGGTAAAAACCATATCCGGAACAAGGTTCTAATAATATCAGTTAAGAGGTGATCACGTGATTAAGAAGGAAATGATAGCGATGCTTCTTGCCGGTGGACAGGGCTCGCGTCTCGGTATCCTTACCTCCAAGGTGGCAAAGCCTGCCGTATCCTTTGGGGGCAAGTACAGGATAATTGATTTTCCACTTAGTAATTGCATCAATTCGGGGATCGACACAGTGGGTGTGCTCACCCAGTATCAGCCCCTCAGGCTCAATACGCATATCGGTATCGGTATCCCCTGGGATCTTGACCGGAATGTCGGAGGCGTGACAGTGCTGCCTCCCTATGAGAAGAGCACTAACAGCGAGTGGTACACCGGTACCGCAAACGCCATTTATCAGAATATCGATTATATGGAAATGTTCAATCCTGAATATGTGCTGATCCTTTCAGGTGACCATATCTACAAGATGGACTATGAGGTAATGCTCGACTTCCACAAGGCAAACAACGCGGATGTTACGATAGCGGCAATGCCGGTTCCCTATGAGGAGGCAAAGAGGTTCGGTATCCTTATAACGGATGAGGACAGAAAGATCACCGATTTTGAGGAAAAGCCCGAAAATCCCAGAAGCAACCTGGCCTCAATGGGTATCTATATCTTTAACTGGGAGGTTCTGAAGGACGCCCTGATAAAGAACGCCGAGCAGCCGGGGCTTGATTTCGGAAAGCATGTGATACCTTACTGTCACAGGATGGGCAAGAGAGAATATGCTTACGAGTTCAACGGCTACTGGAAGGACGTCGGAACCTTAAGCTCTTATTGGGAGGCCAATATGGAGCTCATTGATATCATCCCGGAATTCAATCTCTATGAGGAATACTGGAAGATATACACAAAGAGCAACGCCCTTCCTCCGCAGTACGTATCCGCCGATTCCGTGATCGAAAAGAGTATCATAGGAGAGGGCACCAATATATACGGAAAGATCTACAACTCCGTTATCGGCTGCAACATAACCATAGGCGAGGGTACCGTGATCCGTGACTCCATAATAATGAACGATGCAGAGATCGGAAAGAACTGTACCATAGACAAGGCGATAATCGCCGAAGGGGCGGTGATCGGGAACGATGTTACGCTGGGCGCCGGCGAAGAGGTGGAAAACGCCACTGATCCCACTATCTATACCCACGGCATCGTTACCATCGGTGAAAACAGCGTTATCCCGGACGGGATTACCATCGGTAAGAACAGCATGGTATCGGGAATAACGGAGGAGGCTGACTATAAGGACAAATTCCTTGGCAGCGGAAAAACTTTTGTGAAGGCAGGTGATTAACGGTGAGAGCGATAGGTATAATTTTGGCGGGAGGAAACAGCTTCCGCATGAAGGAACTTTCTCATAAGAGAGCGATTGCCGCAATGCCTGTTGCGGGTAACTTCAGG
>DNAD01000144.1 GCA_003484785.1 Lachnospiraceae bacterium | reverse complement strand
TTGCCCGATAGTACTGACGAAAAATCGCCGGCGTAGCCCGCTACGCCTAAGATTTTTCATCAGCACTCTCGAACAAAAATCCTACGCAAATGTGCATGTTATTTTGCAACAGTTCCTAAAACACCAGATTATGATTAACCGGCACATTCACTTGTCTGTCATACGTTGCGTTAGTCACTGCAATTCTTTATCACCAGCGCTCACGACAGGCTCAGCCGGCTCTTCTTTATACGTAAGGCCCTGATACCGGGATTTTCCCACGCCCAGGACAAATCTTAATATATCCCTCAGAAGCGGAAGACCCATCAACACGCCAAATACAGTACTCTTCCCGAAAGCCTTCGAAAGCATAAGGCTCTCTTTCATCCCGAAGACAAACTGCACGGCCATAAGGATATAATAAATCGCCGCCGGCAGTTTAAAAATATTAACCGCAAAAGCGCATACTTCGAAGAGACAGACCAGCAGGCCGATCCAGCCTGCCCAACAGGTTGAATATTCTTCATAGGCGCTGAGAAAGGGAATAAGACTGTGCCACCCTTTTCTGCCTGCCTTGCAAAGTATCCTCCATCTTCCGACCACCAGAAATACCGTTCCGATAACAAACCACGCCAGAATAAAAGGTAATATATTAAAGGCCGATTCAGTGCCAAGCGGTTTTCCGTCATAATCGGGAGAAAGAAATGTATTGACCTTCTCCTCAAATTCTCCTTCCTTTATAAATGCCCCTACCTTGATCATTCCGGTACTTCCGTTTTTATCGATGAAGATGGTGGTGGGGAAAGCGTTTATACTGATGAAATCCAGAGCATCCCCCGCAAGGCCCATCGGAAACGAAAGTTCATGGCCGGCCTTATAATCGGAGATCATCTCCATAGTGTCGCTCGGATCACCTGATACAGAGAGGATCTCCATTCTGTCCTTATTCGCCTGATATACATTTTCCATATCGGGAAACTCTTTTTCACAGGGACCGCACCAGCTGGCAAAGATGTTGAGCACCACCAGATCCTTCTCCTTAAGGATATCGGAAAGGGTGGCTGTCGTCCCGTCTGTCAGCGAGACGGTAAAATCAGGCATGCTTTGTCCCGGCTCTATTCCGATCCCCGAAGACGCATAGACAGCATTACCGAATACCGAAGTCATTAAAACTATAGTCAGAATAACGCATGCTATTATTTTTTTCATTACCTTACCTTCTTTCATGATCAATCTGTCCGGAAAGCTGTATTTCCTATGATTTATACGCAGGCCGTTTAGCTGTGTCAATATTATAGCGCAGGCACTTAATTCGTTTCCTATATCATTGCTTCTCGGCCTGTCGGAGCGTGATATCAGGAGGCTTAAGGATTGCCCCGCATAAGTATAGCCGTCCCGTTTTTCTTTAACCAGCGGTCCCAGATACGGTAATCCGGAAACACCCGGAGGACCTCCTCATAAAACCGCGCGGAGTGGTTCATCTCCTTTCTGTGACACAGCTCATGCACCACAACGCTGTCTATCACCTCCGGCCTTGTAAGCATCAGAAGACAGTTGAAATTCAGGTTGCCCTTCGCGGAACAGCTCCCCCACCGGGTTTTCTGCTTTCTTATCGTGATCCTTCCGTAATCCACACCGATCTTTGGCGCGTAATACGCAACCCGTTCCGGTATCACCTTCGCGGCCTTCTGATACAATTCCGATAATTCGTTTTCAGACAGAGGCTGACCGACAGACTCCCTTAACCTTTTCATTGCTTCGAGCCTGTTTTTGATCCACTTCTCGTTAGATCGGACAAAACTCCTGATATATCTTTCGGAAGACCGGACCGGCGCTCTGACGATAACGGTTTTTTCGTCCTTCACCTGCAAAGACAGGGTTTTGCGCCTGCTCCTTATTATGCTCAGCTCATATTCTTCGTTCATATCTCTCCCGGTAAGCCGCCGCCTGTTCCCTTCCCGGTTTTATGGCAGACGCTACACTGTGTATACACAATAACAGGGCCCGGGCCGAAACCCGGGTCCATAACGATCAGATATATTCACCCTGCCTCCGGACCGCCTATATCTCAAAGCTGCCGGGAACCTGCCCGCAAACAGCGCCTGTCAATCTCTTTATACTTCCTGAAGCAACAACATTGTTAATAACATTTCAATGCATACTCTTTACTATCCCGGTGAGGTCGGCTACGGTCAGTCCTTTCTCACCATTGTGAAAGCTTACGGAAAAATGACCGTCAGGAGTATCATAATATGCCAGGTTTATTGTCTCTCCGTCTCCCAGACAATGAACGGTCAGCCCCTCCATGCGCTCTTCGGTCTCCGAAGCATACGAATTGTAATCCCCGGCAAGCTCCGTTCCCTGCATAGTATCGGATTTCCTTACGACCAGCTCATAATCCTCACCGCTGTACAGGGCCTCTATTATACCCTCCATATACCGGTAAACAGTAAGCTTTATCAGGCTGCCATCCTCCAGCTCGATCTCATCCGCGGGAGGAGTAAAGCTTAACCCTGCCCACTCCTCGGCGACGGACAGGCTCTGGGTCTCTCCCCACGGGTTGGCGATCCTTGCGGTTTCGGCCTTTTCCAGCAATTCCTCATCCGTTACTTCTTTGTTAGTTTCCGCAGGCCTGTTCGACGACTCTGCTGAAGTATTTCCCGACGGATCATAGTGGAACACACACCCGCACAGAGTTACCGCCATAAGCAGAGCCGGAAAAACATATTTTAAACTTTTCATATGCACACATCTCTCCTTCTGATACTTCCGGGCTTTGCCCCCTGTCAGATCCGCCGTATCACGGAAGGGTCCATCCTGCCAAGGTTATAGCATCCGGTATAGGCCATGGCTTTGCCAAGCTCCCCGTTCGCCCTGAGAAGATAATCCTTTACTCCTTCCGCTCCATTCTCTTTAAGCGCGGCAAGCAGCGGTCTTCCAATGCAGACGCCCGTCGCTCCCAGAGCCAGCGCCTTGAAGGCATCCATTCCCGTTCTGATCTCGCAGTCCACGAACACGGGAACCTCTCCATTTACGATCTCAGCGATCTCAGGCAGTACAAAAAGCGGTGGGACGGCATATTCGATACGGTTATTATGGTGTGAGAGCACGAGCCCTCTCGCGCCTGCTGCCAATGAGCGCTCGGCGTCCCTTATGCTGAGAACGCCCTTGGTAATTACCGGCAGCTTTGTGCTTTTGCAGATATCTGAAAGCTCCGATGTCGTGATAGCAGTCATCTCATATTTATCATCTATGAAATCCGGTGAACCGTCCTCCCCGAAGGGATGGTCGATATCGATACCCACCGCAAGGAGATTAAGGCTCTCCGCCTGCTCCAGCTTACGATAGATGATGTCCCTGTCAGAATAGGGTTTTATGATCTCGATCATTCTCACACCGGTTTTTGCGATCCTGTCGATCTCCTCATCCTCGGCCATTCCATACCACAGTACACACCCGGCCTCTTTCGCGCCGTTTGCAAGCTGTTCGGGGGCATCCTTTCCCAGACGATGCTCAAGATGTGACAGCGCCGCAGTCATTACAGGAGAAGAAAAGCTCTCCCCATAAAGCTCAAACCGATAATCCGGATTCGTGGAATCCAGATACCTGGTTTCGATCAGCAGAGAATCAAGGAACTCTCTTGATATTCTGTTTGAATTTCCGATTTCCGACATTATTTTCTCCTTCCGTTTCTCAAAGATAATCGCATCGTAAAAAGCGCCGCTGTATTAGCCGGCCGATGGCTCAGGCGATATTTTCTCAGCAGAAGATCGTATCAAATCCCGTTGTCTCTATTATCTCCCGAATTGAATCCTTCATATTGATAAGGCTGAAATCCTTTCCATCACTGAGCTCTTTTCTCATGATCATCAGAACGCGCAGTCCGGCTGAAGATATGTACTCAAGCTCTGACATATCTATGCAGACACTTGAAATCTTACCTTTTTCCTTCGCCTCCTTGTAAAGCCCGAGAAGCCCCGGGGAACTGATGGTATCAAGACGCCCTGACATTGATATGTTCAGCACATCATCCGTCAGCCTGATATCTGCCTTGAACTGATCTTCGGTGCAGTGAAAATCCTCCACGCTTCCGGGCTTAGCAGTCATCACCCAGAAATTGACCGATCCGAAAGCATCCATTGCTTTTTGACGATCCTCTTCAGGCAGTTCCTTAAAGGACATGAGCTCCCTGGGCATGTATTTGCTCATAGGGACAAGCTCCAGCTCAAATCCCATATCGGAAACAAATTTCTTTGCCTTCTCCTTATCCTCATCAAAGAAGACGTTATTTACCATGGTAGTCTTGGCAGCCGATCCCGCCGCAATGTATGCGATCTTCTTAGCTTCTTCAGGATCCATACCGACAGTTATTACGGGTAAGATGCCTTTCATCGCACCATTCATTTCATTGTCCGGCGTAACCCATTTTCCACCGAATTCAAGCAGGAGCCTTCTGA
>DNAD01000212.1 GCA_003484785.1 Lachnospiraceae bacterium | reverse complement strand
GAATATGAAGAGAAGTTTTCCGCAATGGGAAACCCGATATACAAATATATCATAAGGCGGCCCTGAGGAAAAGCTTTTATAAAAGCTTTGCAAAAGGCGAAAACGCTGTAATAAAACCCTGCATTGCTTTGACGCGCAGTGCTTTTGATTGTATACTATAGCTTATGAAATATCTGATAATAGGAGCGGGTCCTTCGGGTCTTGCTTTTGCAAACAGGCTTCTTGAGAGAGGAGAAAAGGATTTCCTCGTGCTCGAGGAGGAAAATGAGGCCGGCGGGCTCTGCAGGAGCGTTTCGGCGGGAGGCTTTCCGTTAGACCGCGGCGGAGGTCATTTCCTTGATGTGCGAAATAAGCGGGTTCTGGATTTTCTGTTTGGCTTCATGCCCGAAAACGAATGGGATCTCTATGACAGGGATTCCCGTATCGAAGTAAACGGTACGGTCATAAACAGCCCTATCGAGGCAAATATCTGGCAGATGGAGCTTAAGGACCAGGTGGAATACCTTAAGGCCATAGCCGTCGCGGGCTGTAATCTGGGCACCGAAATGCCGGAAAAATTTGTGGACTGGATCTACTGGAAGCTGGGAAAGAAGATAGCCGAGGATTATATGATCCCCTACAATAAAAAGATGTTCGGGGAGGATCTTGACCTTCTCGGCACCTACTGGCTCAACAAGCTGCCGAACGTATCCTTTGAAGAGACCCTTATAAGCTGTCTCGAAAAAAAGGCCTACGGCAGCCAGCCTGCCCACTCGCGCTTTTATTATCCTGAGAAATACGGTTACGGAGAGCTCTGGATAAGGCTTGGAGAAGCCCTTGAAGGAAGGCTTAAGCTCAATGAAAAAGCTAAAGTGCTTGACTGTGAGAAAAGAAGCGTAAACGGGATAGAGGCGGATGTTATAATAAATACGGCGCCCTGGATGTCCTTTGACGAGATAAGGGGATTGAGCCCCGGGCTTTCGGAAGTGATAAAGGGCCTTCGATACAGCAGTGTAGTCATCGATTACAAGCCGGAAAACCTGGATACAAAAGCCCACTGGATCTACTATCCCGATCCAGAGCTTTCCTTTCACAGGATCCTTGTCAGGCACAATTTCTGTCCGGGCTCCAAGGGTTACTGGACCGAAACGAACCTGACGAGGTTTGATGAGGATGGTTCAAAAAGCGGCCGGTATTTTATAAACCGCTATTCCTATCCCTTAAATACCATAGGAAAGAACGAGGCCATGGAAAGGCTGCTTTCCTTTATGAGGGAAAAAGGGATATACGGCCTTGGCAGATGGGGAGAATGGCAGCATTATAATTCCGATGTGGTTGTTGACAGGGCCATGGCGCTTGCGGATTCTTTATAGAGCGTCCGGGGCGGATGAGAGGATATCATCGGGTTTGATCTTATACAGCTTGGAGTATGAATGAGGATAAGGGAGAAGCTTTCGGATCATTTCAGTGAAGACATAAATAAATACAGGTTTGCCTGTTTTATCGTCTTCATCGTACTCATTACGGCGCTTGCGTGGCAGAGCGACGATGCTTATCATGCCTATGTGATGGCAAAGCATCTGGTAGAGGGACACGGCTTCGTCTATAATATCGGAGAGAGGGCCAGCGCTTCCTCATGCCCGCTGTTTACGCTGATCATAGCCCTGGGGTATCTTATCTTCAGAAACATGTTTCTGGTATCCCTTCTGATATGCATAGTGTTTTCCTCGCTTGCGGCCCACATAGTGTTCTATGATTTCTGTGTGACCGAAAAACAGGTGGTAATAAGCTTTCTTGCAATGATAGGTTCGGTCTCCTTTATGAGCTATACCACCAGCGGTCTTGAAAACTGCCTCCTTTTTTTTCTGGCGGCGCTGTTTTATAAGTATTATTATACTCACGAAACCTATACGGGAAAGCAGCTTTTGTACATGGGGCTTCTGATCTCCTTTATCGCCATGACCAGGATGGACGCGGTGCTTATGTTTGTTCCCGCGATCCTTTATATCTATATAGCAAAAAGGGAAAGGATAAGCTTTTTGAGGGCTGTCCCCATCGGGCTATTAAGCCTGCTGCCCTTCATATTCTGGGAGCTGTTTTCTCTTTTTTATTTTGGCTTTCCCTTCCCCAATACGGCCTATGTCAAGCTGGGAACGGATATCGCCCTTAAGGAATATCTCTACAGAGGGCTGCAGTATTTCTTCGTTACCACCGTCTGCGACCTGCCTCTGATGATAATGATAGCCTTTATGATAGCGGCAGTCTGTGCGGTAAGAAGGACAGAGGTTATCCAGGCCGCGGCGGGAGTTGTGCTTTATCTTGTGTATATCCTCTATATAGGCGGGGATTTCATGCTGGGAAGGCATTTTACCGTATCCTTTCTGATCTCGGTAATGACCTGTCTTTATATGGTCAGAAACGGCTTTGATGCGGAGTTTCGCAACAGACGGCTGGAAAAGGCACTTATCCTTACCCTGTCTGGCGCCCTTGTCTTTTCGGCGACCTGCGGTCTTATAACGGATCAGTTTTTGTTCGGTCATGAAAGAGGCCTTCCGATAGCCGATGAGAGAGAGGGGTATTTTACGTACACGAGCCTTTATAACAATGCCATTTCTTATTTCACGACAGGGGAAATGTGCATAAGGCAGGCCTGGAACGAAGAAGGGATCGATGAGATAAGAAATACCCTGTCGGGCTGCGGGATAATCAGGATGGTGCCCGGAATATCGATGTATTACAATTCGGATCTTTATCTGAACGACTGGTACGGGCTGGGAGATCCCTTTATCTCAAAGCTGCCCGGCGTAAAGGAGGATAACTGGAGGATCGGTCATATCTGGAGAGAGCCCCCCGAGGGCTATGAGGAGACCATAGCCTATGAGGAGGAGAACCTCATCCAGAACGAGGATATAAGTAAATATTACGACGTGATAAGGCTGATCACCAGGGGCCCGCTCTTTGACGGCAGCAGGCTAAAGGCCATAATAGATATTAATCTGGGGAAATACGACTATCTGGTGGAAAATTATAAAAACACTCTTGACGAAAACGGAATGCAGATAAGGTGATCAGGGCCTGTGTGTAAGCGAGCGGTCATACAGCCTGCGCAGAAGGAGGACAGTAATGGGAAAGAAGCAGATGAATATCGATATCGAGGAAAGACGCCGGATAATTATGGAGAACAAGGTAAAAAGAGATGTCTATGTCTTTGCCATCGCCTTCATAGTAATGGGGCTTGTGATGATATTTTTTCCGCAGTTCACTCTGGAGATGCTCTGTTATCTGATAGCCGCGGTGCTGGGGATACTGGGAATATTTAACCTGATAGTATATTTTACCCGTGATATCTTAAAGGATGTATACAGATATGACTTTGTGCTGGGGGTGATGATGATCCTCGTCGCCATCATCTTTGTGGTAAAAAGCGAGTTGATGATAGATCTGATACCGGTGATAATGGGTATCATCGTGTTCTGGAACGGAGTGACCAAGCTGCAGAGATCCATAGACCTTTTCAGGACCGGCTACAGCGGGTGGGTTTTCGTACTGATAATCTCCTTAATGAGCATAGCCCTGGGGGTGTTCATCATCCTTCAGCCCGAGTTCATTGCCCAGGCGGTAATGATCATAATCGGGATCAGTCTCGTCTTCGGAGGAGTATCTGATGTGATCTCCCTGATCCTTCTGGGAAGACGGGTAAAGGAGATAAAGGACAGGATGCCCATCGAGACCCAGGGAAGCTTTGTGGACGAGGTTATAGTTGACCAGGCACAGCCCGATACAGACGCGGAGCTGCCCGCTGAAAGGTTCTGATGACCGCCATGGGAAGCATTTTTTATATCTTCGGAAAGAGCGCCAGCGGAAAGGACAGCATATATAAAAGGCTCCTTGAGGACGAAGAGCTTAAGCTAAGAAGCATTGTCCTGTATACAACAAGGCCTGTGCGTGACGGGGAAAAGGACGGGGAGACCTATCACTTTTCCACCGAGGAGGAATTTCAGAGCCTTAAGAAAAAGGGCATCATAGTGGAGGACAGGCAGTACAATACCGTCCACGGACTCTGGAGATATTTTACGGTTGAAGATTCCTCGGTTGATATCGAACATAATGACTATCTGGTCACGGGAGTGCTGGATTCGTTTTTATCCACCAGAAGCTATTTCGAAAAGAGGTACGGGTCCCGGGACAGGGTGGTCCCGATATATATCGAGGTGGAAGACGGAATAAGGCTTGAACGGGCCCTTTTGCGGGAAAAACGTCCCGAAAACCGCAAATTCAGGGAAATGTGCAGAAGGTTTCTTGCGGACGATGAGGATTTCAGCGAGGAAAGGCTTAAAGCGGCCGGTATTGCCAGGCGGTTTGTAAACGATGACCTTGACCGCTCGGTCAGAGAGATAAGGGAATATATTCTTTCCGTCCGTAAACAGAAGGGCATATAAGATGGATATTAAAGTAAATCAGACGTTTCAGGTAAATCAGACAAACGAGACGGTGAGGGAAAACGCTCCCGCCGATGACGGCTTTAAATTTACCATCATGAGCCGTATCGGGGACGAAAACCTCTCCGAAAGGCTCAGCCTGATGCTTCAGGATATCACGATGCAGGGCAAAAAGATCGCCAAACACACGGATATCAGGGATATGAAAAAATACCGGACTCTGATAAAGGACTTCATGAATGAGGTTGCCGGCCATTCCCACAAGTTCTCGAGAGAAAATTTTCTTGACAGAAGAGGCCGCCACAGGGTCTATGGCATTATAAGGCAGATAGATTCCGCCCTTGATGAGCTTGCTCAGGAGCTTATGAAAGAGGAAAAGGACAATATCGCCATACTGGGCAAGGTCGATGAGATCCGCGGAATGATACTGGACATTCTGACATGAATAAGCTTCTAGGACAGGAAAACGTAAAACAAAGGCTTAAAAGCTCGGTCATAAACAGAAATGTCAGTCATGCCTGCATCTTTGAGGGCGAAGACGGCAGCGGGAAGAAGACCTTTTCGGAGGCCTATTCAATGGCGATCCAGTGTGAAAAGGGCACAGGAGAGCCCTGTATGGAGTGTCCCTCCTGCATAAAGGCCCTCAGCCGAAACCATCCCGATATAATACATGTGATCCATGAGAGACCGAATTCCATAGGCGTCTCGGAGATAAGGGATCAGGTGGTCTCGGATGTTATGATAAAGCCCTACAGCTCGCAGTACAAGATCTACATCATCGCCGAAGCCGAAAAGATGACCGCTGAGGCCCAGAATGCCCTCTTAAAGACCCTGGAGGAGCCTCCCTCCTATGCGGTCATAATGCTGCTTACAAATAATATCTTAAATCTCCTGCCCACGATAATCTCACGCTGCGTAAGGTTCAGGCTCAACCCTCTTGACAGCGGGACCGTCAACAGGTATCTGACAGAGGAGTTAAACGTTGACAGATATCAGGCGGAAATGTATACTGCGCTTGCCAGGGGTAACCTGGGAAGGGCAAAAAGCCTTATCGGGGATGAGAGCTTCAATGCCATAAAAGACGAGGCATCAAGGCTTGTAAAGAACATTAGGGAGCTTAAGATGAGCCGGCTGTCGGCCCTTGTAAAGCTTCTGGACAAAAACAGGGTGGCAGCAGGGAATTTTCTGGATATCCTGTTGCTTTGGTTTCGGGATGTGCTGATGTTCAAGGTCACGGGCCTTACCGATGAGCTTGCCTTTAAGGAGGAGGTATCCGAGATAAAAAGCGAGGCCTCCGATTACTCCTGCGAAGGGCTCAATAAAGCGATAGAGGCCGTCGAAGAGGCAAGGAAAAGGCTTAATGCCAATGTAAATTTTGAAATGACAATACAGCTGCTTGCTTTTGAGATAAGAAGCAGCCTTATAAACGATCCACAGGGTAAAAGCCCTGCGGTACAGGAGAAATGAAATGATAAACGTAATCGGAGTCAGGTTCCGCACGGCGGGAAAGGTGTACTATTTTGATCCGGGGGAGCTTGAGATTTCAAGAGGCGAGCACGTCATCGTCGAAACGGCCAGGGGGGTTGAATACGGAACGGTCGTCCTTCCTCCCACCGATGTTCCCGATGAAAAGGTGGTAATGCCCCTTAAGGAGGTGGTCCGCAAGGCCACGCCGAAGGATGATGATACAGAGGAGAACAACCGCAGAAGAGAAAAGGAAGCCTATAAGATCTGTCTTGAGAAGATTAAAAAGCACGGGCTTGAAATGAAGCTTATCGAAGCGGAATATACCTTTGACAATAATAAGCTCCTCTTTTATTTTACCGCGGACGGAAGGATTGATTTCAGAGAGCTGGTAAAGGATCTGGCTTCGGTATTTAAAACAAGGATAGAGCTTAGACAGATAGGAGTCAGGGACGAGACCAAGATCCTCGGCGGCATAGGCTTCTGCGGAAGGCCTCTCTGCTGTCATACCTATCTTTCGGATTTCGTGCCCGTTTCCATAAAGATGGCAAAGGAACAGAACCTGTCCCTTAACCCCACCAAGATCTCGGGGATCTGCGGAAGGCTCATGTGCTGCTTAAAGAACGAGGAGGAGACCTACGAATACTTGAACCGCAAGATGCCGGGCGTGGGGGATGCGGTAACCACCTATGACGGCTTTAAGGGAGAGGTCTCAAGCGTCAATATCTTAAGACAGCTGGTAAAGGTCGTCATAGATGAAGGCGACGAGAAGGAGATAAGGGAATATAAGGCCGAGCAGCTTAAGTTCAAGCCCCGTCACAGACGGGACAGGAATAAGGATGACAACGCCGAAGAGCTGAAAGAGCTTGAACGCCTGGAGAAGAGCGATGGCAGATCAAGGCTTGATGAGGAATGAGCCGCCCGTGATGTCCGATATCCCTCTGGAAGAGGGAGAGAGGCTCGATGATCTTCAGATCGGAGGGCTCATGCTCATCCAGAACAGAAACAGCTTCTGCTTCGGGATAGACGCGGTGCTTTTAAGCAATTATGCCTGCGTCAGACGCGGTGAGACGGTGCTGGATATAGGTACCGGCACCGGAGTCATACCCATTCTGCTCACCGCAAAAACAGAGGGCAGCCACTTTACCGGGCTCGAGATCCAGGAGAACAGTGTCCGGCTGGCAAGGCGGAACGTCCTGTTAAACGGCCTCTGTGACAGGGTAGATATCATATCCGGGGATATAAAGAACTGCCGGGAGCTTATCGCGTCGCAGTCAATGAATGTGATAGTTTCAAACCCTCCCTATATGATAAACGACCACGGACTTAAGGGGGAGAACCGGGAGAAGGCCATAGCCAGACACGAGATCTGCTGTACCTTCGAGGACATCGCAAGGGAAAGCGCCCGGATCCTTAAGGAAGGGGGAAGGATGTATCTTATCCACCGTCCCTTCAGGCTTGCCGATATCTTTGACAGTCTGCGCCGTCATCATCTGGAGCCAAAAAGGCTGAGACTGGTTCAGTCCTATGCCGACAAGGAACCCTCAATGGTGCTGATAGAGGCCTTAAAGGGCGGAAGGGCAAGGCTTTTGGTGGAGCGTCCCCTGGTCATCTACGAGGGGCAGGGAGTGTACACAAAAGAGATACATGAAATATACGGGAAACTGTGAAGGTCTGAAAAGCTGTATGTATTACAGGGTATAGTCGATGGCGCAAGAAAGCATTGGAAAGGAAGGGGTCTTATATCTCTGCGCAACCCCCATAGGAAATCTCGGGGATATTTCCCTGAGAGTACTGGATACCCTCAGGGAGGTGGATCTCATCGCCGCCGAGGATACCAGGAACAGTATTAAGCTGTTAAATCATTTTAAGATAAACAAGCCCCTTACCAGCTATCATGAATATAATAAATACGATAAGGCAAGGGAGCTTGCGGATAAGCTTCACAAAGGAGAAAATGTGGCTCTTGTTACCGATGCCGGAACCCCCGCGATCTCAGACCCCGGAGAGGTTCTGGTAAGGCTTTGCAGAGAGGAGGGGATAACCGTCACCTCCCTTCCGGGACCCTGCGCCGTGATAACCGCGCTTTCGGCCTCCGGGATCAGCGCAAGGAGGTTCTGCTTTGAAGGCTTTCTTCCTTCCGATAAAAGGGAGCGGCAGAGGATAATCTCGGAGCTTAATGATGAGACAAGAACCATCATTCTCTATGAGGCTCCCCATCATCTGCTTAAGACCTTAAAGGAGCTTTACGAAAGCCTGGGGGAAAGAGAGCTTGTGCTCTGCAGGGAGCTTACCAAGAAGCATGAGGAGTATAAGAGGCTTTTACTGAGCGAGGCAATAGGCTTTTATGAAACAGAACAGGCAAGGGGTGAATTTGTACTGGTCATTGAAGGGAGGGATCCGCTTGAGCTTAAAAAGGAGCGGGAGGCGAGTTTTCAGGACCTCTCGGTAAAAGAGCATGTTAAACATTACGAGGCGATGGGTTATGACCGAAAGGAGAGCATGAAGCTTGCCGCAAAAGACAGAGGGGTGAGCAAAAGAGATATCTATAATTCACTTTTGGATTAAGGGAAAGGGAGGATAAATAATTATGAAGGCAAAAAAGATCATT
>DNAD01000164.1:8104-8776 GCA_003484785.1 Lachnospiraceae bacterium | reverse complement strand
CCTTCGATGTTTCCATCATCGAGATAGGTGAGGGAGTTATCGAGGTTCTTGCTACCAACGGTAATAACAGGCTGGGCGGCGATGACTTCGACCAGAAGATCACGGACTACATGCTTGCCGAGTTTAAGAAGAATGAGGGTGTTGATCTTTCAAACGACAAGATGGCTATGCAGAGGCTTAAGGAAGCCGCGGAGAAGGCAAAGAAGGAGCTTTCAAGCGCTACCACCACGAACATCAACCTTCCTTTCATCACCGCAACCTCGGAAGGCCCCAAGCACTTTGACATGAACCTTACAAGGGCCAAGTTCGATGAGCTGACTCATGACCTTGTAGAGATGACTACCGTTCCCGTCCAGAACGCTCTTTCAGATGCAGGCATCACGGCTTCGGAGCTCGGGCAGGTTCTGCTTGTGGGCGGCTCCACCAGGATCCCTGCAGTTCAGGATAAGGTTAAACAGCTTACGGGCAAGGAGCCTTCCAAGAACCTTAATCCCGATGAGTGCGTGGCTCTGGGTGCATGCATACAGGGCGGCAAGCTTGCGGGAGATGCAGGCGCAGGTGAGATCCTTCTTCTTGATGTTACCCCGCTTTCGCTTTCCATCGAGACAATGGGTGGTGTAGCTACAAGGCTTATAGAGAGGAATACCACGATCCCTACAAAGAAGAGCCAGA
>DNAD01000164.1:7403-8037 GCA_003484785.1 Lachnospiraceae bacterium | reverse complement strand
TCTCTACAGCAGCTGATAACCAGACCGCGGTTGATATCAACGTGGTACAGGGTGAGAGACAGTTCGCAAGGGATAATAAGTCTCTGGGACAGTTCAGACTGGACGGCATCCCTCCGGCAAGAAGGGGTGTGCCTCAGATAGAGGTTACCTTTGATATAGATGCTAATGGTATCGTCAATGTTTCGGCTAAGGACCTGGGAACAGGCAAGGAGCAGCATATAACCATTACCTCAGGCTCCAACATGTCCGATGCCGAGATCGACAGGGCCGTTAAGGAGGCCGCCGAGTACGAGGCACAGGATAAGAAGCGTAAGGAAGCCATCGATGCCAAGAACGATGCCGACTCCTTCGTATTCCAGACCGAGAAGGCTCTGGAGGAGGTAGGCGACAAGCTGGATCCTTCGGATAAGGCAAACGTGGAGGCTGAGCTCAATAACCTTAAGGAGCTTGCAAACAAGGCTGACGCCGAGAACATGACCGAGGAGCAGGTGGTTGAGCTTAAGGCTGCTCAGGAGAAGGCTATGCAGAGCGCTCAGAAGCTGTTCGAGAAGATGTACGAGAAGGCTCAGGGCTCGGCAGGGCCTCAGGGAGCGGGACCGGACATGAGCAATATGAACATGGGCGGAATGGGCGG
>DNAD01000164.1:5221-7286 GCA_003484785.1 Lachnospiraceae bacterium | reverse complement strand
GTATAAGCCTTAATGGTAATACTGCCGCCGGTCAGCTTTGCTGACAGCTTCATAACGGCGGATATGCGATAATAGAGGGAAAGCCCGTTAGCCGGGCTTTCCCATAATAATTCAGGGATATTTGATAAGGAAGAAAAAAGATGGCGGAGTCTAAAAGAGATTATTATGAGGTCCTGGGCGTTGATAAAAACGCAGATGAAGCGGCCCTTAAAAAAGCATACAGAGTACTTGCCAAGAAGTATCATCCGGACATGAACCCGAATAACCCCGAGGCGGAGAAGAAATTCAAGGAGGCCAGCGAGGCCTACGCGGTGCTGAGTGATCCCGAAAAGAGACGCCAGTACGACCAGTTTGGGCATGCGGCCTTTGAAAACGGCGGGGCAGGCGGCTTCGGCGGCTTTGACTTTAATTCAATGGATTTCGGTGATATCTTCGGTGATATCTTCGGTGATCTGTTCGGAGGCGGCAGGAGCAGGAGGAGCAATTACAACGGCCCCATGAAGGGCGCCAATGTAAGGACCAGCGCAAGGATAAGCTTTAAGGAGGCGGTTTTCGGCTGCGAGAAGGAGCTGGATCTTAACCTTAAGGAGACCTGCAAGACCTGTAACGGAAGCGGCGCAAGGCCGGGCACGGCCCCCGAAACCTGTACCAAGTGCGGAGGCAAGGGCCAGGTCGTGATGACCCAGCAGTCTCTCTTCGGCATGATACAGAACGTTCAGCCCTGCCCTGACTGTCACGGAACAGGTAAGGTCGTTAAGGATAAATGCCCTGACTGTCACGGAAACGGATATATTACCGAAAGGAAGAAGATCCAGGTCAGCATCCCCGCAGGTATAGACAACGGACAGAGCGTACGTATAAGGGAGAAGGGTGAGCCGGGAGTAAACGGCGGCCCGAGAGGTGATCTTCTTGTTGAGGTGGTTGTACAGAGGCATGAGATATTCCAGAGACAGGACATGAATATCTTTTCAACCGCTCCAATTTCCTACGCTCAGGCGGCTCTGGGCGGTGAGGTTCTGATAGATACGATAGACGGAAAGGTGGCCTATGAGGTCAAGCCCGGAACTCAGACGGATACCAGGGTAAGGCTCAAGGGCAAGGGCGTTCCTTCCCTCAGAAACAAGCAGGTTAGGGGCGATCAGTACGTTACACTGGTGGTTCAGGTTCCGACAAAGCTTAACGGTGAGGCTAAAGAGCTTCTAAAGAGGTTTGATGAGCTGACGGGCAATTCCCTCCACTCCACCGACGATTACAGGGATAAGAAAAAAAGAGGGTTCTTCGGGAATAAATCCTGACCGGTGAACTGTAGGAAGGAGTTAATATCACAGTCCGGAAGGCTGTGACAGCAAGAGTATTCTATTGATTTATAGGGGATTTGCCGATATAATGTTTGTACGGGAGACGGGATCAGCCTGTTTCCCGGAGTAGCCAGAAGAAAGGGGTGATCATATGGATATTCCGGCTTTATCAATGGCTATGGCTCAGTGGAATATCGGCAATCAGGTCGGTACGGCTATGCTTGCAAAGTCTATCGATACCGCCGAGGAACTGGGCGATGACATGGTTAAGATGATGGAACAGTCTGTTACTCCTCAGTTAGGCAGCAATTTCGACGTAAGCGTATAGTCGGGATCAATACGGAAGGTCTGTTGGCACACGGAGGGCCGTTCTCCTTCAGAGCTGTCCGTTTCTGCCGAAGGCTCTGGGGAACTGATTCCCCAGTACAGGAGAACAAACCAGTTACTGTCACACAGCCAAAAAACTGTGAATATTGACCAAAACGAAGCGGAATCCGGAAGTATCCGGATTCCGATTCACTTTCACTTCGGATCGTTACCATTCACGGGTAAGATGAAAAGTATCAGATCCCTTCAACAAACTGTGAGAGAATGTCTGAGGCTGCGATGACCAGGACACAGATTGCGATGGCTATCCAGCCTGAAGCGGTTATCACGGGGCATTTTGCTTTCTTAACCGAAGCTGGCGCTTCCGGTTCCGAAATCGATGCGACTCCCGCTTCCGGTTCCGAAATCGATGCAGCTCCTGTCTCCGGGCCTGCCTCTGC
>DNAD01000164.1:0-5125 GCA_003484785.1 Lachnospiraceae bacterium | reverse complement strand
CTCTGATCCTGCCCCCGATGATGTTACTGTATTATCCCGTGATACAGCTTCCGCAACTGCCCCGGAAGACGTTTCCTGTTCGGAGACGTGTGGACTTGCAGAGCCTTCCTCTGAAGGAGAGGGCTTTTTTTGCTTAAACAGTGAACGGATACGGTCAAGACTGCCTTCCTTTCTGCATATGGCGATAAAAACCACTATGGAAAGGGCCAGACCGATGAGAGCCGGGATCAGAAGCGCGCCGGCTATCATGAGGATGTCATCGGTCCCCGCGTCCAGCTCGCTCAAAGCGCCTGCCAGTCCCTCCGGAGACTCTCCCGAAAGAGTCATCCCGTAGTCGGCGATATATTGCATGCCGACGTTAACGCTGTTTATGAGTATATGCATGATAAGGGAAGGAAAGATGCTCCCCGTCGCTTCATTTATAAGCCCGAAGGCCAGACCGAGGATAAAGGCATAGGAGAACTGGTTTAAGTTCATGTGCATAAGCCCGAAGAAAAGCGCCGAAACAAGGATCGCCGCCAGTGTCCTGCCCGACTTTGAGAGACCGTGGTAAATGATCCCTCTGAAGGTGAATTCCTCGCAGAAGGGCCCGAAGAAGCCTATGACGAACATGAGAACCAGGGGAGAAACGGATAAAAACTCACCGGAGAGCTCCGCAACTATGTTGGTGGTAAATAACTGGGACAGGACATTTATAAAGGATATAAAGGGACTCAGACACATGGTAAATAAAATAGTCAACCAGAAGGTTGACCATTTTATCCTTTTAAAAGGCACCCACTCCTTAAGCTCGATACACTCGATGACAACAAATACCAGAGAGGGCACCAGAATTATGCTCTGACTGATAAAAAGCGCGGGAACGATCGCTATATTGACGTCCATTACCGCAAGGACTCCGATCACCAGCTCCATTGCCATAAAGAGCAGTATGAAGCCCAGAAACAGGGCGTTTGTTTTTTTTACAGAGCTTAAGTCTGAAGCTTTGTTCATCAGCCGTTTACCATAAAGGAAACGAGCTTGCTTATATCCTCGGGCTCGTAAGCCACGATCTCAAGCTCATCGATGGTCCCGTCCGAAAAAAGATTAGCCATTGATACATACTGGGACAGCTTGGACTTGAGGTTCAGCCTGTCGCCCTCGCCCGTTACAAGCTCTACCTTTCCCTTACAGGAATCTACCGTTTTAAAAAACTTATCAATATCCGTGATATTCTGTACTTTCATTATTTTTCTCCTTTCTTTATTGTTTGAAGAAATTATACTCAATTAAAGTTCTTTGTCAACTGTGTTCAGAAAAAAAACAAAATTTTGTGCAATTTGTATATGAGGATCAGAGCTTTCGTATACAGCCTTCCTCGATGCTGATGCGGCGGTCCTTATAAAGCCTGCCCACGGCCCGCTTAAACTCCTTTTTGCTCATATCGGCCTCCCGTCTTATGGTTTCCGGGGATGCCTTGTCGCTGAAGGGAAGAACCCCGTCATAGCTTTCTATAAGCTCCATCAGCCTTTCCGCGTCATCATCCATCTGAAGGTAAGCCTTCTGCCTGATGCTGAGGGTAAGCTTTCCGTCCTCTCTTACCTCCACGACCCTTGCCCTTATCCGGTCATTGACCGAAAGCTCCTGAAACAGTTCCCTTTTCGGGATCAGGGCGGAGTATTTATCATCCACTGCCACAAAGGCGCCGAAATTCCCGCTCAGCTCATAAACCCTTCCTGAGACATCGTCGTCCTTTTTATACGGAGAGTCGGTGGAGAGATGATCGTAGACCTTCATTGTAAGGCAGAGACGGCTGCTCTTATCCGTATACAGGGCAACGAGACAGTCATCACCCTCCTTAACCCGTGTGGTCTGCTCGGCAAAGGGCAGCAGGAAATCCTTTTCAAGCCCCGAATCAAGGAAGGCACCTATCTTTCCCACCTGCTTTACCTTAAGCACGGCTGTCTCTCCCAGCCTTATGGCGGGGGTAAGGGTAGTGGCGGTCAGGCGGTCTGAGGAATCCCTGTAAATAAAGACATTGACCTCATCACCGCGGGAAAGCCCGGCGGGAACGTATTTCCTTGGAAGCAATACCCGCTCTGTTTCATCATAATCTGCAATTTTAAGCTCCTCTTCGGTAAGGTCGGCAAGATACACTCCGTGTTCGGTTGATCTTATCGCTCTCAGGGTCTGGTTCTTTCCGAGTTCAAGCATGATATTTTCGTCTCCGGTAATACATCATCTTGTCAGTGGTTAACGGGAAAGGCTGAAGTGATCAGTCTTTTCTTAGTTTATACATCCTGAAGCGGTATCTGTCAAAGGAAAAATCATCTATATAAACAGGCTTGTAATCTCCGGTATCCGGGATGAGCTCCTCATAGCCGTCGAGCACGGCCAGCCAGATGGTCCCTGAGGGACTTTGGAGAGAGGGATCCTCAAGCTCGGAAGGATCTTCGCGCCAGGTAAGCCTGTCATCGTAGAAGGGAAGAGACAGGGAGAGCCCCTCCGCGTCTTCGACTGTATACAGAAGATCTCCCTCGCTCACATTATCCCCAAGCCATTCCATGAGCCTGTCAGCCCCCGGCGCATATTCCGAAGCCACGGCCTGACTGTAGGTCACGGCTCCGATCAGAAGCTCCAGAACGATGATCGCGATATACAGAGGCTTTTTAAGCTTTGATGCCTCTATGGAAAAGAACAGCCAGAGCAGGCCGTGAGCAAAGAACAGGTAGCGGTCAACGAAGATATTGGCGGTCATGAGCTTTGACACGAGAGTCCCGAACACCAGTACCCCGTAATATACCAGGAAGCAGGACAGGGAATAATATCCTTCCAATCCCAAAAGCCTGTCATCCTCTTCTGTTGAAGACGGATTTTTCCTCTCTTTATACAGCTCTGCCGCAAGCTTCAGTAAAAGCGCAAAGACAACCGCCGACAGCAGGAGGCTGAGGGGTGTGAAGCCTGTGGTATAAGGGTAGCGCATATACTTTATAAATACGGAAGGAGTTACCTCGGGCATTGAGAAATAACCGTTCACTCTTTCAAGCTGCCTTAGGGTAACGAGCATACAGGGCAGATAAAGCATAAAGGAAGCCCCGAGGCAGCAGAGCCAGGATCTGATGCCCTTTCTGTCTTTTATTATGAAATATATGAGCATGAAAAGGTAAACAAAGCCCACGGTTATGAGGGCAAAGTGGTGGGAATAGCCGGAGAGGACGGAAACAAGCGTAAAGGCGGTCCAGTTTTTAAAAGAGGGACGCTTAAGGCAATTAAGGGAAAGAAGCCCGCTTATGGTGGAAAAGCAGAAGCCAAGGCTGTACATCCTTATCTCTACTCCGAAGAACAGCATATTCGGCATGAAGGTAAGCGCGAGAATAAAGGCAGAGGAGACTCTGAAGCCGAAATTTCTTTTTGTGAGGAAGGCCCCGGTGATGACGGTGATGATCATAAAGGAAGCACTTAAGAGCTTCATCACCGGTATCCTTAAGCCGAAGATGTCAGTCCAGAGCTTTAAGAGGAGGTTATAAAGCGGAGGAAGGGTGTCGTTCATGGATCGCTCAAGAACCCCGGCGTAGTCCGTCTTTATAAGAGAGGCGGTAAAGGCCTCGTCCATCCAGATGTTATTGTTAAATATGAGACTGATATAGACCGCTGCCGAAAACAGAACGAGCAGCAGTGTGATGAGAGTCTCCCTGCGGGCTTTGTCCAATTTTACTGTCCTCTGATACATACTTTCACAAAAAGACGTCAGACCCTGCCCGGCGTCTCCGTCATATTGCAGCCTTTCACAGGCCGCAGCACATGATAATACAGTTTATCATCAGTCCTAAAAAGTATCAATATAGGACAAAAAGGGGTTTTATTTTTGTTACATTTGTATTACAATAAATTTGCGTTCCGGTCTGATTGGGGGATGACCGGTAGCGGGAGAAGGCTGAAATGATCTCAAATCACATGCTGCAGTCGACGGTTCTGGGTCTTAAAGAGATAACCGGGATCGATCTGGCTGTAATTGATGTTGACGGAAAAATACTGACGGCAACCTTTGACGACGGAAAAAACGAACAGGTCAGCGGATATGCGGCAGGCTTTGTTGATTCGGACGCCGACAGCCAGGTAATATCGGGATATCAGCTGTTCAAGGTATATGACGAGCAGATGCTCTCATATATCGTGGTCTCCGCAGGAAGCTCCGAGGATGCCTATACCATCGGAAAGATAGCTTCTTTTCAGATCCGCAACCTCCTTATCGCGTACAAGGAGAGGTTCGACAAGGACAATTTTATAAAAAACCTGCTTTTGGATAATCTGCTGCTTGTCGATATATATAACAGATCCCAGAGGCTCGGTATTCCGATGGACAAAAAGAGGGTTGTCATCATCGCCGAGAATACCGGCGCACAGCAGACGGATCTGCTTGAGCGCATCAGGGAGTTTATGTCGCCGGGCAGGAATGACTTCGTAACCGCTGTTGATGAGAACAACGTGATAGTCGTCAAGGAGATATCAAAGGACGAGGGATCGGAAACCGTGGCTGAAACTGCGCTGAGGATATTTGAGCTGGCCTCTGAGGGCCGGACAGAGCAGGTTCATGTGGCCTACGGGACGACAGTAGGTGAGCTCAGGGAGGTCAGCCGCTCCTATAAAGAGGCCAGAATGGCCCTGGATGTGGGCAGGATCTTTTTTGGGGAAAGAAATGTATTCGCGTATAGCGAGCTGGGGATCGGAAGGCTTATTTACCAGCTTCCGGTGCCTCTCTGTAAAATGTTCATAAAGGAGATCTTTGAGGGTAGGTCTCCGGATGATTTCGATGAGGAAACTATTGTTACGATCAATAAGTTCTTCGAAAACAGCCTGAACGTTTCAGAGACCAGCAGGCAGCTCTTTATACATAGAAATACTCTTGTATACAGGCTGGATAAGCTTGAAAAGGATACCGGGCTGGATATAAGGGTATTCGAGGACGCCATAACGCTAAAGATAGCGCTGATGGTAGTCAAATATATGAAGTTCATGGAAGACGCTTAACTGCGCCAATTTGCGCAGCAAATTGTGCGCTTGGGATTAAACTTCAGTTTAATCCGATCCGGTCAAAGACCGGATCATTACCGCTTAACTGCGCCAATTTGCGCAGCAAATTGTGCGC
>DNAD01000067.1:3889-5706 GCA_003484785.1 Lachnospiraceae bacterium | reverse complement strand
TGCTTGTCTTTTGCTTTGATAGCACCGGTCAAAAATCACTTACATAGCGGGCTATGTAACCGAATCCTGCTATGCGGGATCGGAGAAAAAGACCAGCAAGATGTGTAGATTAATTCGTGACAGTTCCTAAGTATACGTGCCTTCACTCGTTATACAATATATATAACGGCAACCAATTATGTTATCGAGTATAAATGCCGGTTCTGTCCCTAACCGTAGATCGAGGAAATGCCGCTGAATTTAACAACCCTTCTCCCCGCCTCGGATAACTCCGACAAAGCCGGGAAGCTACCCGTAACATTATCATTCAGCCAGTCCATTGATATTATCTGTTCGTTGGTAAGCTGGGGATCATCGGTTTTTTTGATGACTCCGCTCTGACTTCTCAGCTCCCCGTCGAAGGGATGGATCGTTTCATTGATTATGGCCTTCTTGAACATATTCAGCATCTTGTAGGTATTGTAGGAAAGATTGCCGGAGGTTATCACATCGATGACTCCCAGTGACATTCCCCACCAGTAATTGAGTGCCTGCCCCCTGATGCTGTTCTGCTCCCTTTCCCAGCCGCCGTTCATTATATTCCTTATTATCAGCTCATAATATCTTCCCCAGTCCCAGACGGGCATCGCTATGTTCTTCACCGCCCCGTCCCCGTCGATCTGATACAGCCCGTAATCCCGGGACGCGTCGGCAGGCTTTATAAGATCCGGACCGGATATGGTGGTTATCCCGTTCTGTTCCATAAACTCACGCCAGCTCCCCTTCTCCAGGGAGGTCCAGGTCAGATAAACAGAAATATCCGGATCCACCATCGCAGCTCCTATGGCAAAGGCGTTTATCCTTGCCGCCGCCCCGTATATGGGATAGTCGGACACATAGCCTATCCTGTGCCCCCGGGCGACGCTTGCCGCAAGGGCCCCCATCAGAAACTTGGCCTCGTGCATCTTCCCGTAGTAGGTACGCACCGCGCTGTAGGAATGATTGATGGAACAGTTTATGATCTTTAACCTCGGAAAGGCCACCGCTGCCCGAAGAGCCATCTCCATCTGTGTGGGAGAGGTCGTCACCACCAGATCAGCCATGTCCTCCGCGGCCGCCCTGACCGCGTTCGTAAAGCTTTCTTCGGTATTTCTTCCGGTAAAGACCGTAGTCTCCACCAGGCCCTGATAGTATTCGGACAGCCGGTTCCTGCCCAGCTCATGACCGTATATCCAGGACGAATTAGACGGCTCCCCGTCATAGATGAAGGCTGCCTTAAAAGGCTTGCTGTTTGAGTAGACCGGCCTCATGAGAATTGAGAGCGCAGAGGCAGTTTCCGCTTCCGCATAGGGCTTTTCAACAAAGGCTATGGATTTGTCCCTGGAATTGACCACAAACTCCGTGTGTATCTTTTCGATCTTTTTACGGATCTCCTCCGGCCTGTCCGTCACCAGCCCGTCTATCCCGAAAAAAGTAAGGTATATAAGAAAGCCGTCGCTTACCGCTGTCTCATAGCCGGGATACTGCTTTGAAAAGGAATAGAAGGCAGTCCTGAGCTTTTCAAGGGATTCATCGGACCAGTGCTCATCCAGATTTTCCCCGAGGATATCCGCCAGCCTCTGATAGCACCCCTCCTCGGAGAACACAATATCATACATGCCGGCCACTCTGAAGAACCTGTCAAATTCGTAATACCTCTTTACGGCCTCATCCTCGCTCTTTTCCGGCATTATCCTTATTACGTCCGCCATCACCTCGGGAACACCGAGATATTTTAAGACCGATACCCTCTTGTTTCCCTCGAGGATATAAAACTTCCACATATATTCATAGGCCTT
>DNAD01000067.1:2287-3780 GCA_003484785.1 Lachnospiraceae bacterium | reverse complement strand
AGGATCGGCATGAAATTATCCGCAAAGGCCTCCTGTCTTCCCCTGGTCCTGGTACCGACGACCTGATCGAGGGGAATATCCCTTACTCCCGCCGGGATCTCGGCATTGACCGATTTAGGCAGAAAATCCTCAAGAGCGGGCAGATAGGGATACCTTCCCGATACTACCGCCTTCCTGTACGCTCTGTCTCCCAGTCTTTTCGCTTTATAGTATTCTTCGTACATTCATGCACCGTCCTGTAAGTTTCATAAGAACACAGTTGACCTCATCCATATCATCCATATGAACCTAATCGCCCGGTTTGCATGGCAAACCGGCGCAGTGATCAGCTATGGATTTTAGCTTAACATAAAAATATGATACCTTCAAGAGACAGTATGCAGGCTCAACAAGCTGTACCTTGCAGAGCGTCATAAGGAGCTTTCAGCGCTCTCAAGGCAGGAGGATAAGTCAGACTCTTTGTTGCATATGACGAAAACATGAACAGGACCGATGATTTCAATACAATACTTAAGAGCACCACAACCTTAAAGCCGACCTATATCCGTGTAAGAAAGGATTATGAACGGGACGGAAGCTATGCTCTTGACTGCATGTGGGTTCAGCTGCCGGAAAAAGCGGTGGCTGCGGCGGGACTCCCTCCAAAAATATGACTCTGTTCACGGGGACAAAAGCACAGGAGGAAACATCATGCACGATCCTTTCCAAAAACAGACTTCCGGATGAACTATTAAACAGAGAAAAACGCCGGATGCTCTTACGAGGAATCCCCCTCTATCTGCAGGAAAAGCTGTGGCATACAATAAACTCTGATTACCATGGCGGTACCTCAGAGGACGACTCTAAGCCCCTCTTTATGGACATACTGCGTAATGGACTGGAGCAGAACCAGACAATGATCCGGATTTCTATTGACCGTATTATAAATTCGCTGAAAACAGACGGCAGCCTTTCAGAAAAGGATGCCGATAAGCTGAAAAAAAGACCCGGAAGAAATAACTCTTCCGAGCCTTATGTCCTGACTCTCCAAACCGCGATCCGGACTGTTTAATGCGTCATATCCGACAGCGGCTCACAGGAAGGAATTGTCATGGGTTAGCCGTAAAATACCGCTCCACCCTCAGCTTCACGTTCTCCTGTAAATTCCGGTAGAAGAACTGATAATCATAGATGTGGTATGCTCCCTCCGGCAGTATCGGAAGGATCGCAGGATAATCCTCCGCTTTAATGTCGGTGACCTTGACGATCCCCCTGTCTTCATCTATATAACAGCCACAGAGACCCGCCTCCTCCGTTTTGATGCCTCCGCTGTAATCCGTAAAGCAGGCGCCCAGGTTTTCGGATTTGTCCGCCCTGGTGGAATCCGTTTTCCAGTTAAGAGGATTGATGACGTATGCCTCGGTGCCCGCGGGGTAAATGGTCGTCTCCTCCACCTCGGGGGCCTCGCAGTCAAAGCTTACTGTCACGCCAATGTCCTCTGCCGACTGCGCGGG
>DNAD01000067.1:0-2223 GCA_003484785.1 Lachnospiraceae bacterium | reverse complement strand
CCCGCCAGGATGATCGGACGGCCGTTATTCTCATTTTCAAGATAATATTCAAACGCGGCAGAAATATCACTGTAGGCCATCTCCATATACGGCTCCCTTTCCGCCGCTTCAAGGTCATACACCTTCATGGCCGCCTGTCTGTAGTACGGGGCAAACATCCTTGTGCTTTCCTCATATATCCCGCGCTCCATGTTAAGCGCGCCAATAAAATTGCCCTTTGTCTTCTGATCATCCAGAGACATGTTGTATTCATCCCTGGTATCCACGGTAGGACAGATAATGAACAGATCCGCGGCCCTGTTCTCTCCTTCAGCGTAATATGCCCAGTTCTCCCTCGCGCTGTAGTCGGTAACGGCTGCATCCTGCCCCTCCTTCAGCATTTGCGCGCCCTCGGGATAAAAGCTCGCAAATTCATCCTTCATGGACACGGTATAAAAACCGTTCTCATCACACTTCTTTTTAAAGGCCTCCGCCACATCCGGATCGCCGTAATCCCGCAGAGTGTCATCGCAGAGCAGCATGTATGCCCTGCCGCCGTATTTTTTATTCTGCAGGGTGTAGGTCGCCATTGAAAAATCACCTGTTGAATTGCCAAAGGCAAGCACAGGCATCTTTCCGATCTCCTGCTGTATCATCGCGGCTTTATTGGTCTTCTGATTCTTAAGGAACAGCTTTCCCCCGATAACCAGCTCATCTTCGGGCTTCAGCTCATAAAACATGCTGTCCCTGTCAGTGTCCCCGGATGCCACGTAAAGAAGATCCGTGCCTATGACACGATCCGCAGGGACATATTCATCCAGCACGCCCTCCGTCATCACCCTTACCGCATCACGATAGGTTGCGCTGACGATGTATACGGAGTAATCATTTTCGCAGAGATATTCAACCAGCGAGACCATGGGCGAAAAAAACGCGTCGCCGTAATCCATTCCCTCAAAGCCCCATACAGGCTTTTGTTTGAATTTACGCACGACCTCATAATATTCCTCAGAGGAAAGCCCCTCATAAAGCTTCGGCCCCAGTTCCCGTTCCTTCGCGTCAAAATCCTCTATCGGAATACCCTTAAGTACCTTATCCTCCCAGGCCTTTGCAAATTCCTTAAGCTCAGCGGGAGCTTCATAGCCTTCATCGTACAGGGCGCGCTGAATATACAGCCAGTCGTTGAAATATGTGGGAAACCTCTCACCATACAGCGTCCCGTCCATATCAAACACGGCTATCCTGTCCTCCACGGGAATATAGGCATCGGAGGTCTCATCCACCGAGTCCCTTACAAACTCAACAATGGAAAGCATTGCCGGAGAATCCGGCTTCCAGCCGTCAATGACACCGGAAGCCTCAACGTTATAAGCCGGCCCGGCATTATCATTCACAACCGCAGTGACCGCACAGCCTGTAAGCAGACCCGTACCGGTCATAACGGCGATCACGGTCAGAATTGATACGATCCTTCTCATCACTGCCTTCATCGATTCATCCTCCTTGATAATGATCATTCTATTCCTCCTAAAGAGCGTCTGTACATTCCATAACTCTTTGAGAAAACTTGCTCAGGGTCTCTTCATTCCCTCTGACAATGCTTTTTGATCCCACTCTCTTCCCTCCCGTTCTTTCCTCAAAGCTTTGAAGGACATATTTTTGAAGAAGCTTCACCGCTTTTTCCCGGGCAGTCATGGATACCACAACAAAGCTGTCCCTGGATAGCCTGATCAGGAGGCTTTCGTCCGGTTTATACTCAAACAGTACGTTTCCCAGCTCTCTCCCCTCTTCCTTACACGAAAACCATACCGCACTGCCGCCGGGATACTTACGTTTTCCCGCATGCTCCGGAAAGAGCCTGCGATAGTCCCCGGTATAAAACCTTACATCCTCATCCAGATACTTAAAGCGCCTTAAGGTCGTAAGATTTCTTCCGTTTCGCAAAATAGTATATCACTGAAACCGTGTTTTAGCTATCTGAATATATATACGAAATAATAATCAAAAATGGAAGTGATGTCTTAAAATTTGCGCCAGACTTATTGCAACGCATTTTTCGTCAGACTAAACGCAAACGAAAATGTTTTTACTTTGAAATTTCTCCTAACGAAATACCGCCCCGCAAACCTTTAATTCCGGCTTGTTATTATCAATGATTTATAGTATGATGTTGTGGTTAAGAGCTTGGGGATATAAGCTTAAACCATCATATGATGTCAGGGTCAAAAGGTGCGTCAGCACCTT
>DNAD01000312.1:1204-2770 GCA_003484785.1 Lachnospiraceae bacterium | reverse complement strand
GATATTCCCATCTTCCACGATGATCAGCACGGAACTGCGGTGATCACCCTGGCGGGACTTATGAACGCTCTCAAGGTAACAGGAAAAAAGCTTGAGGATGTAAAGATCGTCACCTCCGGAGCCGGAGCCGCCGGTATCGCGATCATAAAGCTGCTCATGGCCATGGGACTTAAGAATGTCATAATGACGGACCGGCAGGGAGCGATCTGGGAAGGGCGTGACGGCCTCAACCCCGTAAAGGAGGAAATGGCGCGCATCACCAATTTCGGCCGCGAAAAGGGCTCTCTTTCCGATGTCATCAAAGGGGCGGATGTGTTTATCGGTGTATCCGCGCCGGGGACTCTTACCGGAGACATGATACGCACCATGGCAAAGGATCCCATAGTCTTTGCCTGCGCTAACCCCACCCCGGAGATCTTTCCGGATGAGGCAAAGGCAGCAGGGGCTGCCGTGGTCTCCACAGGCCGAAGCGATTACCCTAACCAGGTAAACAATGTACTCTGCTTTCCCGGGATCTTCAGAGGGGCCCTTGACGTAAGAGCTTCCGATATAAACGATGAAATGAAGATCGCATCCGCAAAGGCCCTTGCGGCGCTGATCCCCGATGAAGAGCTTTCTCCCGACAATATCCTTCCCAGGGCCTTTGACCCAAGAGTAAGGGATGCCGTGGCGTCCGCCGCTGCAAAGGCCGCCATCGAAAGCGGGGTTGCAAGGATCAATCTTAAATGACTTATTTTAAACGTCCGGCGCAATAATAATGAGACTTGATAAATATCTTGCCGATTCTCACGCGGGCAGCCGAAGTGAAGTAAAGGAGCATATCCGGAAAGGACGGGTATGTGTAGACGGGACCGTCTGCAGGGATCCCTCCCTGCAGATCGGGCCCGGGGCTTTGGTTACCCTGAACGGTGTCTGTATCGGCTACAGAGAACACTACTACTATATGCTCAACAAGCCCGCGGGGGTCATCTGCGCCACCGAGGATCGAACCGAAACCACAGTTCTTGAGCTGTTTCCGGCGCACCTCAGAAAAAGGCTCTTCCCCGTCGGGAGGCTTGACAAGGACAGCACCGGTCTGCTGCTTGTATGCGACGACGGCGAGCTGTCCCACCGTCTGCTCTCGCCCTCCTCTCATGTGGATAAGCAATACCTGATCCGCACGGACGCTCCTCTCACAGAAGAGCATGCAGGGCTTTTTAAGGAAGGCATTGTGCTTAAAGACGGTACGAAGCTTAAGAGCGCGGCCCTTGAGATATCAGAAAACGACCCCTGCTCGGCCCTTGTGACCATACATGAGGGAAAATATCATCAGATAAAAAGGATGACGGCCTCTTTCGGCAGAAGGGTCATCCTTCTGAAGCGGCTGTCCATGGGGCCGCTCAGGCTAGATCCATCCCTCGGGGAAGGCCAATACCGGGAACTGACGGCCGATGAAATAAGATCACTCCTTAACCGTCCTGAAACGTCCGGGGAGCTTCAGTGCTGACGGGACGGATTCATTTCCCATCCCTCTTTCTTTTTCCACACACCAAAATGCCCGGACAGCGTTACTATTCACAGCCTTTT
>DNAD01000312.1:0-1104 GCA_003484785.1 Lachnospiraceae bacterium | reverse complement strand
TGTGGCCCGTAATCGCGCAGCAAGTGCGCGATTCGGCTGTGAATAGTAACCGGACAGCTTCAGTGCCGGCCGGACATAAGCCCTTACTCAGGCTATTCCGGTCACATGATAGTCCTGTTCCTCAACCGCTTTTGCCAGTATATCCTCTGAAATATCCCTGTTCAGATACACTATCGCCTGGTTCTTCTCATGGCTCACTACAGCGCTGCTCACGCCATCGATGCTCTCAAGCGCCTTTTTTACCGTTCTTTCGCAGTGCTCGCACATCATGCCTTCGATGTCAAGGGTCTTCATCCCGGCATTAGTCTCCGGCTTCATCCCGATATTCATCTCCGGCTTCATGCCGGCATCTGTCTCCGTTTTCGTTTCAATCCCCTCATTGCCATAAATATTAAACAGATTGAGTCTCAGCGCATTCGTAACGACAAAGAAGCTGGAAAGGCTCATGGCCGCGGCCGCAAACATCGGGTTTAACTGCCAGCCCGTTACAGGGATGAAAACACCCGCGGCCAGGGGGATCCCTATAACATTGTAGAAAAAGGCCCAGAACAGATTCTGATGTATGTTCCGAAGAGTCGCCCTGCTCAGTCTTACGGAAGCAGCCACATCAATGAGCCTGCTCTTCACCAGCACGATATCCGCTGCATCGATGGCAACGTCCGCTCCCGCCCCGATGGCAATACCGATATCCGCCCGGGTAAGGGCCGGTGCGTCATTGATACCGTCCCCCACCATAATGGTCTTTCCGTTCTCCTGTAAGGCCCTTACCTTGCTTTCCTTTCCATCCGGAAGCACCTCCGCAATGATCTCATCCACCCCTGCCCGGGCTCCGATGGCTCCGGCCGTGCGTTCGTTGTCTCCCGTGAGCATCACGACCTTCATTCCCAGCTCCTTAAGCTCCCGGATGGCCCTGGGGCTGTCCTCCTTGATAACATCCGCCACCGCGATGATCCCGAGGAGCCTGTCATCCATAGCAAAGAACAGCGGTGTCTTTCCCTCCTCCGAGAGCCTGTCCGCCTGCTCCTTCATCCCGTCGGGCATCTTAAGGAACGAGGAGATAAATGAAAGCTTCCCTCCCGCAAGCCTGCTGTCTCCATACAGGGC
>DNAD01000255.1:7896-12389 GCA_003484785.1 Lachnospiraceae bacterium | reverse complement strand
AAGTTGCAGCACTGTAAGATATTTCAGATAAGCCGTAAAAAGATTAAAAAGAAAGATTACGTTAAGGAAAGTAAATATGGTGACGAATTTATTGGCCGAATAGCAGATTTTGTAGCCATAAGGCCACAGGAACGCGAAGAGGACATTGAATTACTAAGCAGGGAGCTGGATGGAATCGCAAGATTTAAGGGTGACAGCTTTATAATCGAGGATAAGGAGCGGTATTTTAGGGAGAAATACGAGTATTTCATGAAAACCATTGAAACAATGAGGGAGATTACTTTCCAGGATTTCATAAGCGATGAGCCAGGCATTGTGGGCTCCGGGTTATGGAGGCTGGAAAAGAGTTATGAAGACAAATATGGCTATTATATAGACGATAACTACGGAGAATTTGGCCTCATACCTTTTGATGAATTCATGAGAGAGGCTGAAACTGGTGACAGGTTTTTTATCGGGGCGGTTGTGGATTATCATACATAGGAGAATATCCCCTGTTGGATGAAGAATTATTTTACATTGTAATAACGATGTGCTACAATGTTGGTACAAAGGAGGATAGATATGAGCAGTACTATTACGGTCAGAGTAGATGACAAGGTAAAAAAAGAAGCCGGTATGGTTTTTAAAAATGTTGGACTTGATATGTCAACTGCAATAAATATATATTTGAAGCAGGTTATAAGGAGTAACGGAATTCCGTTCCCGATATCTGCGGATACACCTGACAAGGTCACGATTCAGGCGATAAAAGAAGCCGAAAAAGGTGAAATGGCATCGTTTTCTTCCATAGATGAACTCATGGAGGACCTTAATGATTAAAACGATCAAACGCACAGGTCAGTTTAAAAAGGACTATAAAAAAGCCATAAAACAGGGATGTAAAGAAGAGGATTTCCGCGAGGTTCTGAAGAACCTTGTAGAACAGAAACCCTTGCCCGAAAAATATCAAGACCATCCGCTTAATGATACAAAAGAGTACAAAAATGTGTTGGGAGCGGACTTTTTCATTGAGATTTACATCGATACCCTGATGTGATATACTGATGGCTAATGGGGGGGATAGTAAGGGTACGAAGAAATTAACCCGAGGTAAATATGCTGAATATAGAAGTTCAGTCATGCGGGCTTGCCCTTGTCTGTTTACTAATATTCTTTTCTACAAGGCACGAAAAGCTGGGATTATACAGCGAACATCTTTTCAGGGTTTCCCTCTACGTAAACCTCTGCTGTATCGTTCTGGATATCCTTTCGGTATATGGCATTGTCTATGCAAACAGGCTTCCGGGGCTGGTAACAGAGCTTTTGTGCAAGCTTTATTTGGTTTCGCTTCTCACAGCCTCCTTTATGGGCATCGTATATGCGTTTTCCGATGTAAAACATCTCAGGGACAGCAAGGCATTAACCATTTCCCAGTGTGTGATAGAATTTGTCGGCTCATTTCTGATCATGATACTTCCCATCAGCTATTTCTGTGAGGGGAGGGTAGTATACAGCTATGGTCCCGCAGTGATATGTACTTTCATTTTCGCCCCTGTATTCATATCGGGAGCCATCCTGATATCCTTTATCTACAGCAGGCAGATGAACCATCACAGGCGAAGAGCGGTGCGGGCATGGATGGCTATGGAGCTGGTGGCGGCCGCTATTCAGTTTTTAAAGCCCGATCTTCTTCTGGTGGGCTTTGGCTCTTCCGTGGGGATGATGATCCTTTATGCGGAGCTTGAAAACCCTGATGCGGTTCTTGACCGGACCACGGGCGTTTTTTCCTACAGGATACTTCGCGATTATCTTCAGCAGCTTTATGACAAAAATATAGGCTTCTCATGTATAATGGTCTGTTCGGAGCCGGAATGGAAGGTAGAGATCGAACAGGAGAGGAAGATCCTTCTTGAAATGGCGGAGTTTCTCAGGAAATTTGAGGGAACAAAGCTTTTCAGAAGCGTTGGCAATGACTTTATCCTTGTATACAGAGATGATCTCTCAAAGAACCCCTCAGGCTTTGCCATCGCCCTTAAGGAGACGGTAAGACGCTTCAAGCTGGCCTGGGAAGGTAATTATATCGGAGCCTGTATAATGTACATGACCAATAACAGGATAGCGGCATCCGCCGATGAGTTCATCTCTCTCTATCAGTATTGCCGCTCAGAGCTCAATATGGATTCTGACGAGCTGATAGAACTGGATAAGCGATCTGTTGACCGGATAAAGGAATATGGAAATGTTCTTAACGAGATCACACAGGCCCTTGTGGAAGACCGTATAGAGGTATTCTACCAGCCGATCTATTCTTTTGAAAAGAATGCCTTCGTTTCGGCAGAGGCTCTGGCAAGGCTCAGGGACAGTAAAGGCGGGATCATGATGCCTAACCGGTTTATTCCTGTTGCGGAGGATTCCGGTACAATAGAAAAGATCGGAGAACGTGTTCTTGAAAAAACCTGCATAGCGCTTAAGGATGGCAGTCTTACTGCCATGGGCATAGATTATATAGAGGTGAATCTTTCCGTAGCCCAGTGCGAGAATCATGAATTCTCCAACAATTACTCGGATATCATGGAACGCCATGGTCTGGATTTTGATAAGATCAACCTGGAGGTAACGGAAAGCTCCGTGCTGCACAGAAGGGCGGTATTTATTGAAAATATGACTGCGCTCAAAGAGTCGGGCTGCACTTTTTCGCTTGATGATTTCGGCTCCGGGGAATCAAACCTCAATTATATCGTGGATATGCCAATAGATATAGTCAAATTTGACAGAAGCATGGTTATGAAGTATTTCACCAGCCCCAAGGCGCGCATAGTAATGAGCACCTCTGTCAAGATGGTGAAGGAGCTGGGCTATAAGATAGTTGCCGAGGGGATAGAGACCTATGACCAGCTCCTCAGCATGAAGGAGCTGGGAGTAGATTATATTCAGGGTTTTTACTTCTCCAGGCCTCTTCCCTATGATGAATTTGTAAGATTTATCTATAAGAACAATCAGGGACCGGTATTATCCCAGGCTCAGCTTTAAGCGGATGATCCTGTAAACAGACTCGTTAAGACGATCTTCGGAGATCTCACCGGAATTCACCTTCTCAAGGATCGCGTTGTAGGATGCTTCAAAATCCTCGGGCATCAGAAGCATGTCGCAGCCCGCCAGGAAGGCGGCAACCGAGGCATCCGCGCTTGCGTAGCTGTTCCTGATCGCTCCCATGTTAAGCGCATCGGTGATAACTATTCCGTCATAACCGAGCTCATTCCTTAATACATCCGTGATCATATAAGAGGACAGTGTTGCGGGAAGCCCTTCGGTTTCCGGGATATTCGGGAAGCTGATATGTCCTGTCATGACAAAATCGGTACCCGCAGATATTCCTAACGTAAACGGAATAAGCTCCGCAGCTCTGATCTCGTCCATAGTCCTTTCCGAGACCGCCTCGCTGTCGTGGCTGTCAGCCGCTGTTGCCCCATGACCGGGATAGTGCTTATAACATGAAAGAATATGATTATTATGAAGCCCTCTCATATAATCGGAAGAAAGCTTTGAGACCAGGTCGGGATCATTGCCGAAGGATCTGTCTCCGATAACGGCATTTGAGGGTTCGATGAGCACATCGGCAACGGGAGCAAAATCCACATTGAACCCGTATTCCTTAAGGTAGGCTCCGATCTGATCCGCCGCGTGATAAACGGCATCCTCTACGCCTTCCCCCGAAAGCTCTGCCATACTCGGAGTTTTTTCTATATTAAAGGCCGGAACATCCGCCAGCCGCAGTATCCGTCCGCCTTCTTCGTCGATACCTATAAAGAGCGGCAGTGAGGTGACATCCGTTGAGCAGCTGTTCGCTTTTGAGAGCATTTCTGCCGTCTGGGCGGGATCTGTGAAGTTGTTCTTTGAATAGATGATGCCGCCGACAGGATGGTCAGTAAAAGCGGTTACGCTCATATCACCGAAAGCGGTAGCGCTGTTTACCCCGGTAAGCTGTTCGGGGGTAATGAAGAACAGCTGGGCCACCTTTGCTTCCGTACTCAGCTGCCCGAGTATGGAATTTATCTGCTCTGAGTTGGCATCGGCTACAACTGCGTCCTGCGGAGTTTCCTCTTCAATTGTTTCTTCCGGCGCTTCCTCGGGTAATTCTTCCTCAGCTTCCTGCGCCGACTGGTCTTCCTCAGCTTTGATGCTTGCTGCGATCTCTTCGTCGATTTCGGTGATGATCTCCTTTTCGTCCATCTTATCACCGTCATCTGCGGCTTTGCTTCCGAACAGTGAGGCAAAGCCTACCTTGTAAACAAGAAAAATCAAAAGCAGCAGGCCAAGTATCCATAGAACAGCATAGAAGATGCTGCCTAAAATTGATCTCTTCCCATCATCGTACATTATTTTTCTCCCCTTCGGGACTGTATAAAGGTGTATTTACAGCCCCTCTACCTCATCATTTCACTGATACACGATAGAGTATAAACAAGATTCAGGCAAAATTCAAGAGTATATGAGTACATTGACGGTTACTA
>DNAD01000255.1:4589-7837 GCA_003484785.1 Lachnospiraceae bacterium | reverse complement strand
AACCCGGAAGTACTCACCCGGGGTTTGACAGCTTTCAGGAGGTATGATATATTAACCGAAATACGGTTATCCATGTATTGTAATGAAATATATGGCCGGCAGCTTAAGCGGTTGTGGCGGAATTGGCAGACGCGCAGGATTTAGGTTCCTGTGTTGCAAGACGTAGGGGTTCAAGTCCCCTCAGCCGCATAAAAAAGAGTTACCCGTGAATGGTAACAAAAAAGACAGCATACAGCTGTCTTTTTTAATATCGCTAAAGGAATACCTGCAGCGTACATTTCAATATCACTGAACGGCAGCGGTTTCTTCTGCCGTTTTCATG
This sequence comes from Lachnospiraceae bacterium, assembly GCA_003484785.1. Classification (GTDB taxonomy): domain Bacteria; phylum Bacillota; class Clostridia; order Lachnospirales; family Lachnospiraceae; genus UBA2868. The sequence continues at coordinate 7,515 of DNAD01000255.1, read as the reverse complement.
CTTCCGTCCTGAGAAAGCTGTTCCTCAGGCTGCTCATCGGCCTTCTGATCCCCCGGGACAGTCTCATCCTCTTCGGAAGAGGAGTCTGAAGGGCTCTGGGTCTCGGAAACCGGTACCGGTACCGTGGCGTTTACTTCCTCGGCGACGGGGGGTATGACGATTTCCACAGGTACAGGCGGTAATGTAGGAATAACAGTCGGCTCTGCCGTAGGAGCGGGCTCTGCCGTCGGTACTGCTGTGGGCTCTGCTGTCGCCTGTAAAGCAGCTTCGGGAAGCGTTACCATGGCGATCGTGCCGTCGGGCATGGGTACCGGAACTTCCACGGTCCCGCCTGCGGGAAGGACTGTGCCGGTAAGCTCGGAGCCGGCCTGGATCGCAGTGGGATCAACTACAGCTACAAGCGTGGGATCCGTAATTGCAGCAGCTGTGGGATCCGTAACTGAAACGGCTGCAGGATCTGCAACAGCAGCAATCGTGGGATCCGCAATGACTCCTCCCTCTGCCGGGATAACGACGGCCGCGGGATCTGCTGCCGTCCCATCCGCAGTCTCGGCAGACTTATCGGGCTTGTCTTTTGAGCCGCCTTTTTTGCCTCCCTTTCCTCCCTTTCCTCCCTTTTTATCAGAAGATTTACTATCGGATTTATTATCGGAAGGCTTTGAAGAGGATGCTGCCGAGGGGTCGCTTACAGGATCGGCGGACGCCGTTTTTATCTGAGCCTCATCGCTGCTTTCCTCGGGATCACTGCTTTCCTCTGAAGTATCGGATGGTGCCTGCTGAGCCTGAACAGAGGGTTCTGCGGGAGAAACGGTTGGAACTGCAGCGGTAGCGTTTGCGACAATGGCGCTTTCTGCCTCCAGCTGGGCCAGAGCCGCAGCTTCCTCGGCGGCCTTGGCTTCGGCTTCTTTCTTTTCATCCATATATATCTTGCCCGGGGTTTCATGCATTTCCCTGGCTTTAATCCTCATATCGTCTGTGATTGTAACGGTTTCTGCCGCTACGCTTACGTTCTTGCCCTCGCTCTGCTTTTTCTCGTTCCATTTATTCATGGAATTCATTACATCGGCTTCAACCTTCGCTTCATTATGAAACCTTGAATCCACCGTGATGACTACTGAGGTCTCGGAAGAGATATATTCTGCCTCTTCAAGAGCATCAAGAGTCATATCCATGACAGTGTCAAGGCTTTTGTTGGTAAGCTTTGCGGGAATCCTGTCAAGAATGCCGGATCCGTCATCGTTGTACGACGCTACCGAGATGACTCTGTTGAACACATTAACCTTATACTCAAGAGAGGGATTGATATCAACGGTTACGGTGGAGCAGGGCATGGCATATACACTTACGCTTCCGGCACCGATTATCATCACAAGAGCCGCTGCGGCGATCCTGGCCGCGTTCTTGCTGATGCGTGAGGTGATGGAGGTTATCTTTCCTCTTGAAGCTGTTTTCTCAAGAACCCTGATATTAAGCTCGTCACCGGCGCTGTACCCGTTGTTTTTTATTCGACTGATGATACCGTCCATTCCGAGAACGGTGGCGGTATCCTTGTCCGTACTGATTACTACTGCTTTCATGATCAATTACCTGTCAAGAACTTTACATACTCCGATATAAGCGGGTAATCTCCATCAAGGATCACCGATACAGCTATCAGGTATTTCCTGTGCCTGTCGATGATCTTACTGGAAACCGGTACCCTTGCTATTATCTCTTTAATAGGAAGCTTCCCCGTATCCTTGATCAGCTTTATGAGCGGAGGAGGAAGAAAGACAGAGCCTATGACCGTACGGCATGACTCCCTGGTCTTGACAGATTTGGGAGAGGCTTCGTAGAGCTCTTCAAAGGATATATTATACTCTGAAAGCTCCTGGTTAAGGGCTTCGATCTCAAGCTTGAGTCCGTCATTCGAACCAAGACTCTCTACAGCGATCTTATCGGTAACCTCGATTTGAATGTTCAGATTCTCATTCTCCTCGTTTACCTCACCGCTGAATGCTTCGGGGGAAACAGAGACTTCAACGCTATTCTTTTTCTGCTTCCTGAACATGTCAGTAAGCCTGCTTTTAACTACAACAGAGGCGTAGGACCAGAAATCCCCTTTGGAAGGATCGAAGCTGTCCATCGCTTCGGAAACGGCGATGAGGCCTATTGACCATTCGTCGTCGCTGAAGGTGATCCCTCGCTTAAGGATCTTTGAAGTCAGACGCAGTATGTGGTTCTGTTCTTCTGACAGAAAGGCGTTCTTAAGGGATGGATCCTTCTGTGCTGCGATCACACGCTCGTTGTCTTGCGACCTGTTTATAATACCCATTAAACCATGCGGAAAAAAACCGCCACTCTCCTCAAGTATTATAATAATATAGGTTGCGCAAACAGTCAAACAGTCTTTAGCGTAATATCTCTTTATTTATAGATACGAAACGGGGTATCTGAAAACAGGGGTCGCGTAATATATTTCTCTTTACCGTTTTACTTTCGTGTGATATACTCCCTTCATTATAAGGAACTGTTCATAAATCATAGGAGGCAGCACTATGCTTATTCCGGTTTTGTTATTTGTACTGGGGCTTGTTTTACTGATAAAAGGAGGGGACTGGTTCGTGGACGGGGCTTCGGGGATTGCGGCCCGATTTCATGTTCCGGATCTTCTGATAGGCGCTACCGTCGTTTCAATAGGGACAACGCTTCCCGAAGTAATGGTATCCGCCAATTCCGCTCTCAGCGGACACGGGGAGATAGCTTACGGAAACGCTATCGGATCGATAATCTGCAATACAGCCCTTATAGCGGCGATCACCATAGCGGTCAGGCCATCGGAGGTCGACAGAAAAGCCTTAAAAACGCCTGTTATGTTTTTCTTCATCGCCGCGTCCTTTTACGCGACAATTGCCTATACAATGGGGGAATTCAAAAGAATAACAGG
>DNAD01000255.1:3776-4489 GCA_003484785.1 Lachnospiraceae bacterium | reverse complement strand
TGCTCTTAAGGCAATGCCGCCCGTCGCAGGAACAGGTGCGGGTAAGAATAATGAAGAAAAAGGGAAATCTGACGGAATTAAGAAAGAAGAGGAGGAGCCCATACAAAAGCTTGTCATCCTTCTCATTGTCGGGGCGGTACTGATCGCTGTCGGTGCCGACCTTTTAGTAGATAACGGAACTCTGATAGCTGCGGCTCTGGGAGTGCCGGAATCTGTAATAGCCCTTACGATAGTGGCGCTCGGAACATCCCTGCCGGAGCTGGTCACTGCCATAACCTCCCTGATAAAGGGACACGGAGCCCTGTCTCTCGGCAATATCTGCGGAGCCAATCTTTTTAACCTGGTATTGGTTTCCGGAGTTTCCATTGTTTTGGGCCCCTTCAGCATCCCTTCGGAAAAAACCGTAAATATCGGGGGAAAGGAAGTGATCGCTTCGCTGGTTCTGGATATACCCGTAATGCTGACGGTCATGCTGATATTGACTGTCCCTGCACTCATCAGGGGAAAGCTTTCCAGAGCTCAGGGATATATCCTTCTGATCATATATTTCGCCTTTACGGCCTTCCAGCTTGCCGGATAAACCGGACTCTGCAGAGCGGCACAATGTAACGCTGAAATGAAAGGCTGCCGTTTACGGGCAGCAATGAAAGCATGATCGTTACTATTCACGGGTAACAATAGTAACGCATATCCGTTACTATTCACAGCCGAAT
>DNAD01000255.1:0-3659 GCA_003484785.1 Lachnospiraceae bacterium | reverse complement strand
CAAAAGGCTGTGAATAGTAACGCATATCCCGGGGTCGGGGGATATATATGCTTGCAAGGTAAACGTGCTTTTGATATAATCCGTATGGCAGTCAGAATGTGCCGCCATACGGTTTTATTATTATCAGAATCATAAAGGAGATATGCTATGACAGGAAATATTGTTGTCGGACAGTCCGGCGGACCCACAGCGGTCATTAATTCATCAGTGGCAGGAGTTTACTGCGCGGCAAAGAAGCTTGGCGTTAAAAAGGTTTACGGAATGGTTCACGGTATCGAGGGCTTCCTTGAGGATCAGCTCTGCGATCTCGATGAATATCTGAGCAAGGCAGAGGATGTTGAGATGCTTAAGCGTACTCCATCGGCTTTCCTCGGCTCCTGTCGTTTTAAGATGCCTAAGATCGAAGGTCATGAGGACGTATATGAGAAGATCTTTGAGATCATGGAAAAGCATGATATCGAGTGCCTTTTCTACTGCGGAGGAAATGACTCCATGGATACTGTCAAGATGCTTTCCGATTATGCCGCGGAGCATGGGAAAAAGCAGAGGTTCATGGGCGTTCCGAAGACTATCGACAACGATCTGCCTGTAACGGATCATTGTCCCGGTTACGGCTCGGCAGCCAAGTATATTGCCACCAGCCTTAAGGAAGTGATCAGGGATAACGAATCCTTCGGAGTAAAGAAGCCTACAATCCTGATAGTTGAGATCATGGGAAGGAATGCCGGCTGGCTTACGGCCGCGGCAGCGCTTGCAAAGGGAGATGACTGTACCGGCGCAAATGCCATCTATCTTCCCGAGAGAACCTTCGATATAGATGCTTTCATGGAAAAGGTGAAGGAGCTTGCGGCAACAAAGTCATCGGTCGTAATAGCGGTTTCGGAAGGGATCAAGCTTTCCGACGGACGTTATGTATGCGAGCTTGCAAATGAGAATGTTATGGTAGATGCTTTCGGACATAAGCAGATGTCCGGAACGGCTGCTTTCCTGGCGAATAAGGTTGCTGCCGAGACAGGGCTTAAGACCCGTGCCATCGAGCTTTCTACCCTTCAGAGAGCGGCTACCCACCTTGCTTCCCTTACTGACATCAATGAAGCCTTCCAGGTAGGCGCAGATGCGGTTAAAGCTGCAAACGACGGAAAGACCGGAATGATGATAACCCTTAACAGGAACGGGGATGATCCTTATCAGTGCGGAACATCTGCTTACGATATCCACGCAATCGCTAACGTTGAGAGACCTGTTCCCGATGAGTGGATCACCGAGGATGGCTGCAACTTAAACGAAGGCTTTGAAAAGTATGCCAGACCGCTTATCATGGGAGAGCTTACTCCTCTGTTCGTTAACGGTCTTCCCAGACATCTGGTACGCAAATGATCGTTCACGCGAACATTCACATGAACTACTTTGGGCTGAACTATCCGGTTCAGCCCTTTTTTTATTGCTGTCACGGTCCAAAGGGCCGTGAATAGCAACACCTTTTTTCAGCAAGGATCATCCGGCATACTGATGCGGCTCATGGTGGAATTATGATATTTTGTGTCGTTCGTCACATCCTCGTCGAACCATTCAGGCCCTTCAAAGGAATTTGCCTCCTCAATTGAGGAAAACTCCACCTCGGCCAGGATTAACGGGGCAAAAGGCGGCTCAAAGATATCGAGCTCGATCGTGAGGCCGTTGAAGGGGATCAGTATCCGCTTCTTGGAGATCAAGTTCCCGTCAGCCTTGGACTTAAGAGTATCATAGGCTTCTTTTGTAAGCGGAAGATTATACTCCTCCCTTGCAAGCAGTCCCTTTCCTTTATAGGTAATAAAGTATTTTTCATCCTCTTTGCGTACCCTTATCACAGGATCCGTAGTCAGATAAGCCTGTTCTATAAGATGGAAGGGATAGCTGTCCAGATCTTTGGGAAGATATTTTGTCAGAAACTTTCTTTCAATTTCCATATCAAACTCCTTTATTTGTATTCGTGATTGTAACTGTGAGGATAATAAGCAATTACCATTTTTGATTATACTACGCAGCAGGACCTGCCCGGAAGCCTTTTTCGAGATCTGAATGTTACTATTGTGTTACTATTCACAGCACAGAAGGCTGCGAACGGTAACGGAAAGCAAAACAATGCCCCCAATATATAGACGGGACATCAGGGGCAAATACAACGGAATATAACAGAACATATGTTACATTACAATGTTATACATGTGTGTTACGGAGGGCTTTAAAGGCCTGAAACAGGTGGATCCGTCCTGCGCGGGAAGCGGATCGGGCTGTTACCTTCAAGCCGCAGCCGACTTAAATCGACCTTAAAACCATCATTTTTTGAATAATAACATATGTTTGCCATAAAACCGGAGAGGACTCCCCGCCTGACAGCCGGCGGGCAGAAAGTACGGAATTTCAGGGCAAACGACCTGTGTTATGGAAAAATACGGGATAACAATTATGCGATTGCCGCCGGTAAATCGTCACCGAATGGCCCGCAAAGGATGTCATCTGACCGCCGGGCAATCGGTGGGTCGTCCGGCAGCGGAAGCCGGCCTTTAAGATGAAAGAGCATAAAATAAAGTGAATAGTGTTATGCAACATTGTTATCGGCCTTAACACCGGCTTTTCGATATATAACTTTATTATATAACAGCGATACGAATCAACGATACATAACATAAAAATATAACATTGATATATATCGGCGTTTTCTAATGACCCTTTCCCCCTATTTCCGGCCGTTGCACAACACTGATATGTAACGATAATACATAACACGAATATATAACAATATTACATAACTATGTTCTTGAATAATTTGGCTGAATATTGCCCCGAAATACAGGAAAACAAAAGCCCGATATCGCATAAAACCGCGCAATATCGGGCCTTTCCTTAATTCATGAACCTGAAAAGTCAATATGAACCAACCGGGTCAGTCGATGTTGACCTTCAAGGTCGAACCTCATTAACTGTTTTTTACTGCTTATAAACTATTTTGGTCTGAAGGTCAATGGCGGAAGCCTCATCTTTTAAAAGCCGTACCAGTTCAAGACCGAAATCGATGGCCGTGCCCATTCCTCTCGAGGTGGTAATGTTGCCGTCAGTGACCACCGGATCGTGGCTTACAATAGCGCCTGCTTCCTTAATTATTTTTTCAGAAGTAGGATAACATGTGGAATTTACTTTGTCAAGCATTTTAAGATCCGCCAGAATCCCGGGTGCGGCACATATTGCTGCAATCCGCATGTTCAGAGCGTTTGCGCGCACAAGAAGCTCTCTGAGTTTTTGAGATTGCATAAGGTTTTTTGTACCCGGCATACCTCCGGGCAGGATGAGGGCTGCAGCGTCATCAAGTGTTATTTTATCCAGGACGGTATCTGCCGTAACCGGGATATTATGTGAACCGACGACAACCTGTTCTCCTTTCTCCGATACGGATACCGTAACACATTTGATCTCTGCCCTGCGCAGCAGGTCCACTACGGTCAATGCTTCGATCTCCTCAAAACCCTCTGCGAGAAACACATAACTTGTTTTTTTTGGATCCATGTTCTTTTCCTCCTTTACTGAACTATATATTACGGAAAATCAGTTCCTTATAGATCGGAACATGATTTGCCTGCTGTCTTGCGGCACCGTGAAAAACCGGTGCTCATAAGATATGTTAT
>DNAD01000109.1 GCA_003484785.1 Lachnospiraceae bacterium | reverse complement strand
GATCGTTTCATTCAACGGCATGGACGATGACATGGCCGGAAGGATAGTTGATAAAAAGCTCTCCGCTCTTGGGAGCATGCTGGCTGCTAAAAACATCGACTTTCAGGCAGATGAAGCTGCCGGACTGCTTATCAGGCAAAAGGGGATCACCCCGGATATGGGAGCCAGAGAGATCGACCGGGTGATCCGCAATGAGGTTAAGCCTTTGTTTGTCGACGAGATCCTCTTCGGAAGGCTTAAAAACGGCGGGAAGCTTACGCTCACCGTGGCAGACGGCTGCTTTAAGGTTATCATTAAATGATAAAAAAAATGATTGACAGAAAAGCAGGGGGTGTGATATAAAAATTTCATAAACCGATGAGAAAGAGTAGTAGGTACTGTCACTTCTTAAAAGAGAGTCGCAGGCGGTGGGATTGCGATAAAGAATACAGGTCTGAATGGACTTTCGAGGGCGAACGGAAAGCCGTAAGGCAAGTATGGGAGACGGAGCAGACTCTCCGTTAACAAAGTCGGCATATGATAGTATGCGTTGAGTGGGCGCGAAAGCGTCAAGCCGGGTGGCACCGCAGGATATTATATCCTGTCCCAGCATTCAGGTAATGTGGGACAGGATTTTTTTATGCGCCTGTGCGGGAACGCTTATCAGCATCCCACGACAAAAGCGCAGAAAGCTTCCCGAAATGTCTCACAGAATACGATCAACGCCATTCAGGGAAAGGAGACAGAACAATGAGTAAGATCTTTAAGAAAGCAGCATTATTTATGACAGCGGTAATGATGACAGGGCTCTGCGCCTGCCAGGCACCGGCGGGAAGCGCTCCGGCAGCAAATACTGCCGCGGACAGCTCACAGTCCGATAGCACAGGCACCGTTTACAAGGTAGGCATCTGCAACTATGTGGATGACGCATCCTTAAACCAGATAGTTGACAATATAGAGACGCAGCTTGAAACTCTCGGCAAAGAAAACAACGTGACCTTCGAGGTCTCCTACGACAACGGAAACGCCGACCCGAACGTCCTTAATCAGATAATCGCCAACTTTATGGCAAATGATGTGGATCTTATGGTTGGCGTTGCCACACCGGTTGCGATGATGATGCAGAGCGCCACGGAGGGGAAGGACATTCCGGTCGTGTTTGCCGCGGTATCCGATCCCGAAGGCGCAGGCCTTGTTGCCTCAAACGATGCCCCCGGGGCAAACCTTACCGGCACAAGCGATTATCTTGATACAAACGCGATCATGAACCTCATCTTCGCTAACGATCCGGATGCGAAAAAAATAGGGCTTCTTTATGATATCGGGCAGGATGCGAGCACAGCCCCCATCGAGTCGGCCAAAGCCTTCCTCGACGAAAAGGGAGTAGAGTATGTGGAGCATACGGGAACAAATGTGGACGAGATCGTTCTCGCGGCACAGGCTATGGTATCCGATGGCGTTGACGCAGTCTTCACTCCTACGGATAACACTGTTATGACAGCGGAGCTTTCGATATATGAGACCCTGGCAAATGCCGGCATCCCTCATTACACAGGCGCGGATTCCTTTGCCTTAAACGGGGCTTTTCTCGGATACGGAGTGGATTACGCAAACCTCGGAGTTGAAACTGCAAACATGATAAAAGGGATCCTTGTGGACGGAAATGACCCCGCCTCTACCCCCGTCATGACCTTCGATAACGGAACCGCGACCGTCAACACCGATACCTGCGAAATGCTGGGGCTTGATTACGAAAAGCTTAAGGAAGTGTTCGGCCCTTACTGCCTGAAAGTACAGGAAATACAGACAGCGGAGAGTTTTGAATCATGATGCCTTTATTACAGACAGCCCTTGAGCTGGGACTGATCAGTTCCCTTACCGTGCTCGCACTGTTTCTGAGCTATTCAATGTTAAATGTATGCGATCTGTCAACGGACGGATGCTTTACGCTGGGGGCCGCGGTGGGGGCGGTGGTTGCCATATCGGGACATCCTTACCTGTCCATACCCGCTGCCATGGGGGCAGGGATAATATCAGGCTTTATCACGGCCTTCCTCCAGACCAAAATGGGCGTTGACAGCCTGCTTGCCGGTATCATCATGAACACCGCCCTGTATTCGGTCAACATCGCCATCATGGGCGGAAGCTCGCTGCTTAACATGAACAAGACCGAAACCGTTTTCACAAAAATGCATTCCCTGCTTGAGAAAGCAGGCATGGCCGATATGAACAGGCTTATAATAGTCGCTGCCGCATCCCTTGCGGCAGCGGCATTTCTGCGCCTGTTCCTTAAGCTTAGGATCGGCCTTGCCATACGGGCCACCGGCAACAACCCCGAGATGGTACGTTCCTCCTCCATCAATCCCGTAATGACCACGATCGTGGGGCTGTGCGTATCCAATTCTCTCACTGCTCTTTCCGGCTGCCTTCTTGCCCAGTCTCAGAAATCCGTAAATATAGACATAGGCTCAGGGATGGTCACCATCGCGCTGGCCTCTCTCCTGATAGGGCAGACCTTTATAAGGAGCAGAAGGATGAGCCTGAGGATCGCAGGGACAATTGTCGGTGCCTTTGTTTTCCGGCTGGTTTATACCATCGCCCTGCGGTTCAACATGCCTGCCTATATGCTGAAGCTCGTATCCTCCGTGATCGTAATACTGGCCATATCCGGGCCCTATCTTAAGAGCCGGTATCCCGAGTTTGCCCGGAGACTGGAGAAGAAAAAATGCTGAAGATAGAACATATATCCAAAACCTTCAACCCCCGGACAGTTAACGAAAAGAAGGCTCTCAGTGATCTTTCCCTTACCGTGGACGAGGGGGACTTTATTTCCATCATAGGGGCCAACGGGGCGGGAAAATCGACACTGTTCAACGCCATAGCGGGGACCTTCATGACCGATACGGGCAGGATCCTCCTTGACGGCGAGGATATCACCATGACGCCTCCCCATGTACGCGCCAGATATATCGGAAGGCTGTTTCAGGATCCCCTGAAGGGCACGGCCCCCGATATGAGCATCGAAGAAAATCTGGCTCTGGCCGCAGGAAGCGGCGGATGGCTGTCACGTATTACAAAAAAGGAAAAAAGACAATTGCGCGAGAAGGTAGCGCTTCTGGGAATGGGCCTTGAGGACAGGATGGACAGTCCCGTCGGGCTTCTCTCGGGGGGACAGCGGCAGGCCTTAACGCTTATGATGGCAACGATCAATCCGCCAAGACTGCTGCTGCTTGATGAGCACACGGCGGCGCTCGATCCCGAAACCAGCGCCAAGGTTATGAAGCTTACGGAGAATATCGCAAAAGAGAACAATCTTACCTGTCTTGTGATCACCCACAACATGCAGTCCGCGCTTACACAGGGAAACAGGACGCTGATGATGGATAATGGAAGCATAATCTTTGATATCGGACAGGAGGAACGTAAAGGTCTGACGGTTGATGATCTCCTGAACATGTTCAGAGAAAGACAGGGACATCATCTTGATAATGACAGGATGCTGCTTGCAGAGGAATAAGGTTGGGGTCAAAAGCACTTCGTGCCATT
>DNAD01000135.1:191-2966 GCA_003484785.1 Lachnospiraceae bacterium | reverse complement strand
AATCGGCGCAGAGGAAATTATCCGGTCCCCAAAAGGGGACCGGATCTCATCTCAGGGTAATGATCCCGCCTCCGAGGACTGTGTCTCCCTCATAGACCACCGCCGCCTGCCCCGGAGTCACTGCGCGCTGGGGCTCATCAAACCTTATCACAGCGTTTCCCTCTCCTTTTATGATAAGCGTTGCCGGCTGTTCCTTCTGCCTGTATCTTATCTTTGCGCTGCATCTTATCTCATCCCGCCTCTCCTCGTTTATCAGGGAAAAATCCCTGACATAAACGGTATCCGAGTACAGATCCCTGTCATCCGCAAGCACAACCTCATTCGTTTGAGGAATGATGCCATATACATACATGGGCTTTCCGAAGGCGATGTTTAAGCCCTTTCTCTGACCAATGGTATAATTTATGATCCCTTTATGGGTTCCTATCACCTTTCCCGACAGATCAACGAAATTTCCCGGCTCATACTCCTTCCCGGTGTACTGCCTTATGACCCCGGCATAATCACCGTCCGGCACAAAGCAGATATCCTGGCTTTCCCTTTTATCCGCGGTCACAAAGCCGTATTTTGCCGCAAGCTCCCGTACCCTTGATTTGGTCAGTTCTCCGAGAGGAAGCCTTAAAGCGGAAAGCTGCTCCCGGTTCAGGAAATATAAAACATAGCTCTGATCCTTCGAGGCATCCAGGGCTTTTTTTAGAAGGTAATTACCCTCCTCTGTTCTTACGACCCTGGCGTAATGACCCGTGACTATCGTATCGCATCCCTCGTTTTTTGCGCGCTCGGCAAGCCTTCCGAATTTCATGTAACGGTTGCAGTCAATGCACGGATTCGGAGTGATCCCCTTTTCATAACAGTCCGTGAACTTATCTATCACGCACCTTCTGAATTCAAGGCTCAGATCATAGATAAAGAACGGAATTCCCATAGCCTCGGCTACTTTTTTCGCATCCTTTGCATCCTCCGCGGAGCAACAGGACTTCGGTGTATTGACATAGGCCCGGTCAGCAGCCTGTATATCCTCGCCGCAGTTAAAGTACAGTCTCATATTGCAGCCGATGCAGTCATAACCCTCTTCCTGCATAAGCTTTGCCGCTACCGAGGAATCCACTCCTCCGCTCATGGCGATCAGCGCTTTTTTACCCATAATGCTTCTTCCTTTTAAGCTAAACCGTTACTATCACTATCCAAAGATCCGGGGACAGTAACTGCCCGGTGTTATAAATCATTATACTTGAAGTGAGGTGAAAAGTATAATAATATTGTAGCGTGTTCAACAAGACAGTCACTATAACCCTTAAGCCGGCGGTCGGCTTTGCTGACATTTTCCACCCGCCGGCTCTGCGATAACAAACGGAGGCAGCCCATGTTTAATGAAAATAAGATATATCTCGGCAAAGCAGGCGACAAAAAGGTATTCATTCATCCCCGGATGGCTAACAGGCACGGTTTGATAGCGGGTGCCACCGGAACCGGAAAGACCATAACCTTAAAGGTCATGGCCGAATCCTTTTCCGATATGGGAGTTCCCGTTTTTCTTGCGGATATAAAGGGAGATCTTTCCGGCATGTGTGATCCGGGAAGGGAAAGCGAGGATATGAACGAAAGAATAAACAGGTTCGGTCTTTCCGAAGACGGTTTTGTGTACAGATCATATCCCGTTTCCTTCTGGGACGTTTACCAGAAGCAGGGAATGCCCCTTCGGACGACCGTTTCCGAGATCGGTCCCATACTGCTTTCCCGTATCCTTGATCTTAACCAGACTCAATCCGAGATACTTAAGGTAATTTTCAAGATTGCCGATGACGAGGGGCTTCTTCTGATAGATACAAAGGACCTTAAGGCGATCTTAAGTTATGTGGGGGAAAACTCGAAGGAATACAGCTTAAATTACGGAAATATATCAAAACAGAGCCTTGCCACCATAATAAGGGCAGTGATCTCAATAGAGGCTGAGGGAGGCGAGCTCTTCTTTTCCGATCCCGCCCTCGACATACACGACTGGTTTAAGGTAAATAACGACGGGCAGGGCTTTATCAATATCCTGGAATGCGAAGAGCTGGTCAAAAATCCCACAATGTACTCAACCTTCCTTCTCTGGATGCTCTCGGAGCTTTACGAGACGATGCCCGAAGCCGGAGATTCCGATAAGCCCAGGATGGTCTTCTTTTTTGACGAGGCTCATCTCCTTTTCGATTCCGCATCAAAGGAGCTGCTTGAAAAGATCACCCAGATCGTCAAGCTCATACGTTCAAAGGGGATAGGCATATATTTTATCACCCAGAATCCCAGGGATATCCCGGACGAGGTACTTGCGCAGCTCGGAAACAAGGTGCAGCATGCCCTTCACGCCTATACCCCCTCGGAACAGAAAAGCGCAAAGGCAGCGGCTGACTCCTTCAGGGCAAACCCTGATTTTGATACCTATGAGACTCTTTTGAATCTCGGTATCGGACAAGCCCTGGTTTCGGTCCTGGGTGAGGACGGGATCCCAACCATGGCGGAGAAAGTGAGTATTCTGCCTCCCCAGAGCAAAATGGGGCCTGTCGATCCCGCTCTCAGGAATTCATTTATCACCGGCTCTCCTCTGTATGATAAATACAGCGAAGAGATCGATCCCGACTCGGCCTGGGAGTTCCTTATGAGAAAAGCCTCCGAGGAAGAAGCAGAAGCGGAACGTCTCAGAAAAGAAGCCGAGGCAGAAAAGCAGCGGCTTAAGGAAGAAGCAGAGGCCGAGAAGCAGAGGCTTAAGGAAGAGGCCGCAGCGGAAAAGGAAAG
>DNAD01000135.1:0-142 GCA_003484785.1 Lachnospiraceae bacterium | reverse complement strand
GAGGCTCTGGCGGAAAAGGAGAGGCTTAAAGCAGAGGCTCTGGCGGAAAAGGAAAGGATAAAGGCAGAGAAGGCCGCTCTCGCAGAGGCGGAAAAGGCCGCGAAGGCCGCCGAACGTGAAGCGCAGAAAAAGAAGAACGCAG
>DNAD01000243.1:3009-4747 GCA_003484785.1 Lachnospiraceae bacterium | reverse complement strand
CCGACGTAGTATTCTTTTTTATCCTTCCCTCTCTCTCCGATGGCGATCAGGGCATCCGCAATGTCCTGCACATATACAAGATCATACAGATTGTTTCCCTCGACTAACTTCGGAGCTTTTCCATGATTCAGGCTGTCGATAACGACATTCACCAGCTGCTTTGAATAATTGTTTTCACCATAGGGCATCGGGATCAGACCGGCACTGTATTCAATGCCAAGGTTATGAGCCAGCGTTCTGCATATCAGGCCTGCAGCCGTTTTCCCGGTGGAATATATACAGGTATATCTGGGCTCAAAGGTTTCCGATTCCAGGAAGTTTATGATCTCATACTGATTATATGTGTTGGCATATACAAACTTTTTTGCAAGGAGATTCCGGGCAGCTGTCAGGGCATCTCCGGCAAAGGCCGCGTTCCTCATCTGTAATTTATAATCTCTTATTGCCGTCGTAAATCCTCCTGCCCACGCAAGATGATAAAACACGTCTGCACCGGTATCCTTTATCATCTCCGGAAGCTTTTCATAATCCTCAAATTCCGCGGCAACGGGATAAAAATTTTCATGCTCCCTAAACCTGCTCAGCTTTTCTTCGTTAATATCCACCCCGTATACCTTAACGCCCTGATCAAGAAGCGTTTTGGTAAGCGCTCCTCCGAAAAAGCCTCCGCATCCGGTAATGATGACCTTATTCATATTTCACCTCATATATCCAAAACAGACAGCAGGTTCCTAAGCTGAATATTCAGGCAGTTATTGAACTGGATCAGAATATTAAGCGTCTGAAAATCAGCCCAGAAGTACCCCTCCGGCAGGGGCTTCGGCAGATCGCTTTTCTCAATTTTCATGATCACGTTGCGATTCTGCTCCTGATAGAAGCGCCCGCCCTCCTCTGAAAACAGGCCGTTAAATTCTATTCCCTTATTGTGCTCATAATTATATGTAAACAGAGCATCAACAAGGCTTGCATTAGGATTCTCGCCGGGCTCCTGCTGTACGCTCGGGCCTATCTCGATCTTATCAAAGCATCCGACCTCTGATTTTGTCTGGATCAGAAACTTCTGAAGGTTGTCCTCAACACAGTATATGAGCCCGAATACGGACTGACCCTTCGCTTCAAACAAAGGCTGCTGCCACCTTCTGACCTCTCTGCCTTCTATTTCGATATCACAGTAGACCACCTTGAAGGCTCCGTTTTCGGAACTGATCTCATCCGCTTTTCTTTTCCATGACTCAAGAGAATACAGATCCACCAGTCTGATCTCGCTTCGGTCAAGCATCTTGATCTCATTCATGTACTGATAGATCTTATTGATCTCTGATCCGGAATTGCCGAAAAAAACAGAGTTATAGAAGGCTTCCTGATGAAACAGCGTCCGGATATGACTGAGCTCTTTATAGGAGAAATCCCTTAAGGAAAAGGGAATACAGGAAATAACGGTCCTGGTATCCATATTTACAAGATTATCATAGCTCATTAACTGCTTTATCTGTCCAAGAGTCATCCACCTGTGGGAATCCGGCACCTCGATCTCATCATTCACCACAATGATAATGTTGCGGTTCCGTTTCCTTAAGAATCTCGAGGACTGTTCGGACTGGATCTGATCCACGATTATTTCGTAATTGCACTTGTTTGAGAAATATTCAAGGAACGCCGGAACTCTCCCGCCATGGGCCTGCATAAAATTGCTTTTGGTAGCCTGGATGGTCGGCGAGATCTGGATCTTGTTGACATT
>DNAD01000243.1:0-2983 GCA_003484785.1 Lachnospiraceae bacterium | reverse complement strand
GCCTGCATCAGAAAATACAGGACTCCGTCAAATTCCTTACAGATTATTCCAAGATATCCGATCTCGTTTTGAATGATGATCGGCTGCTCATGAAGGACCCTGTCGTCCTCTGTCTTCTGAAGCCCCTTTATCTGAAAAAAAGTTCCGTCCCTGTTTCTGATCTCCCCTCTTTCCTGATCGTAATGCCAGTTGTCACCTGTATAATCATATGGGATCTTTCTGATCGCGACACTGACATCTCTGTTCTTCTCTTTTATCCAGGCGAGAATGTCATCGGTCGAATTGAAGGGGTTTTCCGTTGTTGCCCATGATTCAATTAACTGCATAAGCGACATATTGGCGTTTATGTTATACATTTCCTTCCTCACAATTCACACGATTTACAGGGGCTGCAGCGGCAGATCGCACCTGCATTGCCATTTCATGGAACCGGTCCATGAGCCGTGCCTGTTTAAGGATCGCTCTGTAGCTTTCCTCCCGTGTTTCCTTATCAGTCATACATCTCACGAAATATTCTATCGATTTTCTGAAGGCATCATCAGCGGGCAGAGGCTGTTCCCAGACGGAAGTATTCTTTTTTATCGTCATCGTCGGTACGAAACCGGCAGGGGCAGTAAAAACCCTTCCGGCCCTAAGCGTCCCTTTGCTCCCCCATACCTCAAGCTCACACCTGTAATCATTATCCATCCCGAAGGCGATCTGTGCGGTTACACCGGCCTCATTTACAAGCGCCGCCGATCCATATATATCTACCTCAGGATCGTCCGTATGATCAAGCACGGCATACTTAAACTCTGCCGTATCCCCCAGCAGTCTGGCTGCATATTTTAAAGTATATCCTCCGGCATCGAGCAGAGCTCCCCCTCCCAATGACCTGTTATAGCGAAAATCATCCGCGGATCTCCTTGGAAAACCGAAGGAAATACGATAAAGGCGTACATCTCCTATCTCTCCGCTGTTAACGACCTCCTCTATCGCATCAAGCTGGTCATGGAAAATGAACATATAGTTCTCATGCAATGCAAGCTCCCTCTCCGAAGCGATCCCCACAAGTGACTTTGAATCGGCACAGGAGATAGTGGAAGGCTTCTCCACCAGGACATGCTTCCCGCATTCCAACGCCCTCTTCGCCCACTTATAATGCAAAGCGGGGGGAAGAGGGATATAGACGGCATCGATATCAGGAGCTGACACAACGCTCTCATAGCTGTCAAATAAGCGCCCTCCATATCCTGAGATCATCTGACCGGCTTTTATTTTTCCCCTTTCAAGCATTTGTGCTGTTTCTTCTTTACCAGGTAATGTATCCCCATATCTTTCATATGGAGAGTTTACTCCCACTCCCGCAAAAATGACATCATCGATCTGCTTTAACGCAGGAAGGAACCGCCTGTATGCGATCTCCGACGGGCACAGTATTCCAATTCTCATATTTTTCCATCCCCGTACCAATCCTCTGCGGAAGGGTCTTTTCCTGCCCTTCCCCAGGCAAACTTTCTTACATGGCCGCAGAAGCGGCACATCTCTACCGGAGAAAGCAGATATGAAGCAAGCTTTGCCCCCGTCAGGGATGGATCATACAGATCGATGCCTCCCTCCGGAAAGCCCGTTTCAGGCTTATAATACTTCTCAAATACTTTGATCTTATTTTCTGTACTGCATCTGTAGATCCTGCCCTGATCCATCGAGTAGCAAAAAGGAATGTAACAGGAAGCTGCGGCTGCCTCCGGATCCGAATCACCGGCCGGATTGATCCATGCGCCAAAAGAGTCCATCTGCATGCTTCGGTAAAAGGCGATCCCTTCTGCCTCCAGCTTTTTTATCATTCCCCAGACATAATTATTTACCGGCGGATAGACGGTTACGCTGAATTGTGCGCCATTCTTTTTCATACAGTCCTTCAGATCGTCAGTTATACTGCCAAGACGTATGCCGTTTGTAAAAACGAGGATCTTTGAATCCGGAAATATTTCATGCGAAGCTTCTATATATTCTGTCAGATCATCACAAAGCAGCGGCTCACCGCCTACCAGACGGATCTCCCCGAGCTCATCCACCAGTTCATGGACGCGGGACAGGTCTTTCCGAAAAGCAGCGGGATCACCGGATCCCGGCTCCGCAAGCGGCGAAAAATGGCAGCATCCCCTGCAGTTGAGGTTACAATGGGATACCACGTCATATTCCAGCCCGCTAAGACAGGGGAGCTTTTCACAGTCAAGTATCCCCTTGACCGAGCCATATTTTTTGAACAACCTCAAAAGTCCCGCAGAATCTATGATCCAGATCTGATCTGCCTTTAGATCCGTATTGCGAAATACATTCCACACGATATCATTTACCATGTACATATCAAATAACGGGATGATCAGCCTTTCGACCTGTCCCCCGGAGAGCTGCTCCTGGTCTATGACGGGAAAGCGGTCTTTATATTTCTCCAACTGCCCTTTACCGGAGACCACAAAGCAGATCTCCTTTCTCTCCTCCGGGTCAAGCTTTTGGTACATCTCCAAAAAGTCCGGATAGGTCCCCCATATTGCCACCATTATAAGATCACCTCCTTTTCATAGCCTCGCCTCCTGTTGCACTGACAATTCCCCTTCGGTAAGGAACTGTTGCAAAGGTGTATAAGTTATTTTTCAACAGTTCCTAAGCTGCGGAGGCTTTACAGTAAACGACAGAGCATTATTGTCGTTCACTATATGATGCGTCTTCGATCCCGATCCGCGATAAGATCCACCGGCCCGCTTCTTCGACAGTGCCGCTTTTACGCAGGGTCTCCCCTATGCTGAAAGCGTTTTCCCTGTAGGAAGGGACCGACAGCATCAGACGGACTGCCCGCCACAGCGTTTCAGGACGGTTGTTGGAAAGAGCGATCCCGGCCCCCAGCTCCTCCACGCGCTTTGCGTTTCCTTCCTGGTCAAAAGCCCTGGGACAGATGATCATAGGCACCCCGGCCAGAAGGCTGTCCCGCAGGGTATTCAGC
>DNAD01000287.1 GCA_003484785.1 Lachnospiraceae bacterium | reverse complement strand
AGGCCGGGATAATCTACGCCACCGATCAGATCATCGATCTCTATGCCAACGGGATAACAAATGTACATGTCTATTCCATGAACAAGCCCGATGTGGCAAAGGGGATATGGGATAATCTTTCGGATATACTGGGAAAGAGCTTTGAGGAGGAGTAATTGACTGTTCTTGAATTTTTAAAGGATAATATCGTGATCCTGGACGGAGGCATGGGTACTCTGTTGCAGGAGAGGGGGCTTGGGCCCGGTGAGCTTCCGGAAAGCTGGAATATAAAAAGGCCGGAGGATGTAACGGATATTCACCGGGCCTATTTTGACGCCGGTTCAAATATAGTGGTAGCAAATACCTTTGGTGCCAACAGCTTAAAGTTCGGCGGGAATGAGCTCTCCGATACGGTGACGGCTGCCCTTGATAACGTAAAAAGAGCAAGGGAAAAAAGCAGTGGCGCGCAGGAGAAGTTTATCGGCCTTGATGTAGGCTCTCTGGGAAAGCTTCTCAAGCCCTACGGCGACTTTGAGTTTGAAGAGGCCGTGGAGATATACGCAAAGACAATAAAGGCCGGAGTAAGAGCCGGAGCCGAGCTTATATTCATAGAGACCATGAACGACAGCCTGGATACGAAGGCCTGTGTGCTTGCGGCAAAGGAGAATTCAAGCCTGCCGCTCTTTGTATCCAATGCCTACGGCGAGGACGGAAAGCTCATGACAGGGGCTGATCCGGAGGCGATGGTGACGATGCTGGAGGGCCTTGGAGTGGACGCTCTTGGGGTTAACTGCTCCCTGGGGCCAAAGGAGCTTGGGAAGGTTGTGGCCGAATATCTCAGGGTTTCCTCTACGCCGGTGCTGCTAAAGCCAAACGCGGGGCTTCCGAGAAGCGAGGGAGGCAAAACGGTTTACGATATTCATCCGCAGGAATTCTGCGATCAGGTGGCCGAGTACGTAAGAATGGGGGTAAGGCTGTGCGGCGGATGCTGCGGAACCTCCCCGGAGTACATAAAGGGGCTTTCGGAGAGGGTTAAGGCTATAACCCCCGTACCTGTCAGCGAAAAGAGCATAAGTGCGGTAAGCTCCTATACTCACCCGGTATATTTCGGCAAGTCCCCGGTGCTTATCGGGGAGCGTATAAATCCCACCGGGAAGAAGCGCTTTAAGCAGGCCCTGAGAGATCAGGACATGGACCATATCCTGGGGGAGGGTCTGAGACAGGAGGAGAAGGGCGCCCAGGTGCTTGATGTCAATGTGGGGATCCCCGAGATAGACGAGCCCGTTCTCCTCAAAAAGGTATGCTATGAGCTGCAGTCCGTAACGGATCTTCCGCTTCAGATCGATACCACCGATCCGGTGGCTATGGAGGCGGCTCTGAGGCAATACAACGGCAAGGCCATGATCAACTCCGTAAACGGGAAGGAAGAGGTTATGAGCACCGTCTTTCCCCTTGTAAAAAAATACGGGGGACTGGTGGTATGCCTTACCCTTGATGAGGACGGGATCCCGGAGGATGCGGATAAAAGAGTTGAGATCGCAGAGCGCATTATAAAGAGGGCAGAGGAGTACGGGATCAAAAAGAAGGATCTTATCTTCGATCCTCTGGCCATGTCGGTAAGCGCCGATCCGGGAGCTGCCCTGGCCACACTGAAGGCTCTTGAAAGGATCTCAAAGGAGCTTTCCTGCCTTACCATTCTCGGAGTCTCCAATATATCCTTCGGGCTGCCCTGCAGGGAGGTCATTACCGCCTCCTTCTTTACCTCGGCCCTTGAAAGGGGGCTGTCGGCCGCTATAATGAACCCGGGCTCGGCAGAGATGATGAAGGCCTATTACTCCTTCAGGACTCTCCACGGTCTGGATGAAAACTGCCGGGATTACATAGAAAAGATAGAAAGCTATGCGGCAATAACGGCGCCCGCTGATAGGAACGTTTCCTCCCCGGTCCGTACCGATACTGTGGATACGGGAGAGAAAGGCGCTGCCTCTGCGCCTTCGGGTGATAAAAAAATACAGGGCGCAGGCGATACGCACCCTTCCCCGGAGGATACCGCTTTACAGCTCAGACGCGCCATCATCAGAGGCCTTAAGGATAAGGCGGCAGGGCTTACGGCCCAGCTTCTTGAGAGAGAGGAGCCTCTTTCCATAGTAAACGGACAGATCATTCCCGCCCTTGATACCGTGGGCGAGGGCTTTGAGAAAAAGACCATGTATCTGCCGCAGCTGCTTATGAGCGCGGAGGCCTCCCAGGCTGCTTTCGAGCAGATAAAGCGAAGACTTAAGGAAAGCGGCGAAAGCGGACCGACTAAGGGAAAGTTTGTGATCGCAACGGTTCGCGGTGATGTACATGATATAGGAAAGAATATCGTTAAGCTGATCCTTGAAAATTACGGCTTTGAGGTGATAGATCTCGGAAAGGACGTGCCGGCGGAGGTGATCGCGGAGCGCGTAAAAAAGGAAAAGGCCCCGCTTGCAGGGCTTAGCGCCCTCATGACGACTACAGTGCCGTCCATGGAGGAGACCATAAAGCTTCTGAGGAAGGAAGCCCCCTGGGCAAAGGTGGTCGTGGGAGGAGCCGTGCTGACGCAGGAGTACGCTGATAAGATAGGGGCGGATTACTATGCGAAGGATGCTATGGAAACGGTAAGGTATTCACTGAAGGTTACAGAGGAAACCGCTATATCGTGAGGCCGCAGCTTTTACTGCCTTTTATGCTTTGCACCGCCGGGATCATGTGTCTGACGTCATATAAAAACGATAAAACCCGTTACTGTCACAGCCACAAAAGCTGTGATAGTAACAATCTGCACAAAAATCCGTGCGAAATACAGATTTTCTATCCGTGGATTTGTGCAAAATGTATAAGAGCCTCTTCGGCAGGCCTCTTTTCAGGCAGCAGACATGTAATAATGTAACAATTATGTAACAAATCGCAATATTTTATTGACAATGGTATAAGGGCGGTGGTATAGTATCAGTATCGTAACAAATTTGTAACATTTTGCGTTGTGGGGGAGGGCTTAAGGTTACTGGGAAAAACAGTTACGGTGGGTATTTCGGGTAATAAGTTTTTCGGAGGAAGTTTATTATATGAGGAAGGCATTCAGAGCTATAGCATGTGTTGCGATCGGATCGCTTCTTGTGACCGGCAATGCGAGTATTGTGAAAGCTACCACGGCCGCTTCTATTTTACCCACAGAAGGAAGCATACTGGCAACCGGCGACGGAGTGTCGCTTAATGATATAAAGGCCTCGATAGCCAGAAACGAGGCAAAGAAAAAGGCACAGAGCGTTCATTCCAATTCGGTAAAGAGCGCTTCATCGACGGTGGCACTGACCGCCAGCATAAAGAACAATGTAAACGTCTCGATAAAGGCCGAGACACCCGCATCCAAAGCTTTAAAGGAAGCAAAGAACGCAGCGGCGGAAGGCAATACCGAGTCAAGTGTCGGCCTGGTTCCCGAGGCTCAGATGATAATAGCGGACGAAAACGGTTCCATCATACCTACCGCTACTACGATAATCACAGAGACATCTCCTGTTCAGGAGGTGGTTCCCGAGGTAACAGTATCCGGAAATTCCATAGAAAAGGACGATGCCGCAGAGGACGGACAGGAAGAGAGCGCGGAGCCGGAAGATCTGGTTTCGGTGCAGACCGGCAGCATGCCGAATATTGCCGTAGATATCGATTTTGAAGGCAACGAGGAGGATGCGGAGCTCGCAAAGAATATTATCGCGGAATGCGACGGCTTTATAAATGTCAGAGAGAAGCCCGATGAGGAGAGCGAGGTAGTCGGTAAGCTCTACAACCATTCGGCAGGTGAATGGCTGGATAAGGAAGGCGACTGGTATAAGATAAGCTCCGGCAATGTTGTCGGTTATGTAAAGGGCGAATATGTGGTAACGGGCCAGGCAGCGATAGAGCTTGCCGCTCAGGTCGGAGCCAGGGTCGCCACGGTTCATACCACAACTCTTAAGGTAAGAGAAGAGCCCAGTCTTGATGCTCCGGTTCTCGGTCTTGTTCCCAATGAGGACAGGCTGACCGTTCTGGAAGAGACAGACGGATGGGTTAAGGTTTCCATAGAGGAAGGTGACGGATACGTTTCAAGAGAGTTCGTATCACTGTCTACCGAGTTCCCCAAGGCTGAATCAAAGGCTGAAGAGGAAGCGCGTCTGGCAAGGGAAGAGGCTGCAAGAAGGGCTGCAAACGCAGCGGCTGCAAAGGCGGCTCAGAAGAGAAATACAACCGGAGGAAAGACTTCCTCGTCAAGCGGCAGCTCAGGCGCAAGCTATTCAGTGTCGGGCGGAAGCGGAGCAGGCTCATCGGTTGCAAATTATGCTCTCCAGTTTGTGGGTAATCCGTACGTATACGGAGGAACGAGCCTTACAAACGGTACCGACTGCTCAGGCTTTACGATGGGTGTATACAGGAACTTCGGTGTATCCCTGCCTCACTCCTCGGGTGCCCAGAGAAGCGCGGGCTACAGCGTGGGAAGCCTTGCGAATGCACAGCCCGGAGATATCGTATGTTACTC
>DNAD01000220.1 GCA_003484785.1 Lachnospiraceae bacterium | reverse complement strand
TTCCTGGCTATCCAGAGGATGGTGGTCATGTTAAGAAGGGCAGCAATGAACACAAAAAAAAGAATTATCAAAAGCCCCCTCATCAAAGACCATGCCCTTGTATTCTTGATCCATACAAGGACATTGTACAAAAGGAAGGCAATTACGATAATCTCTACTACATCCGTCCACATGATCCTGGGGATGGATATCCATGTAAAGTATCTTCCAAGATAGGAAGAAATACCGTCAAATATCTGTGACATTAATCCTGAGCTCTTCTACTCCCTGTTTATCCTCTTAACCTTACGCTGCGGGGTTTCCAGCGTAACCTTCGGCAGCGCCTTTACATAGTAATAGTATTCATCATCCTGAAACTGCACCTGTTCCACCCTTCCGTAGTCTACATTGAAGGCAAAGAACTCGATCACTATTCCCACAAGCACTCCGAGGATGATCCCAAATATAGCCATTCCGACGGAAATATCCGCATCAAAGGAAAGGCTTCCCACCAACAGTATGATAAGCTCCGCGATGGACCCTGCGCCTATGGCTATCTTCCAGCAGAAGGGTATCGAAAGCCTGCTGATGAGATAGATCAGCAGCGTCGTAAGCCCCAGCGCCATAACCATCAGCACCATGGTATCGTTCTTGAGCATACCGTCTATAACGTATTTAAAGCCGTTCAGCATACTTTCCGGATCCTGGGCAGAGCTGGCCAGCTGATCGGCATTCAGTTTTACGTAATTGAGAATATAATAGGCAACCACGCCGCAGGAAACCGCGATACATGACATCGGGGACCCTGACAGCCCGCACATGACCGGGATCACGTAGGGCAGCTTAAGCTCAAAAAGCAGGGGCGTCAGCAGGATAGCCGCGCTGTCCGTCGGGGAAAAGCGGAAGTAGACTATGAACATCAGTACAAAAATGCACAGAACAACTACCGCGCATTCCAGAGACAGCTCGTAGATATGAAGCACTACGATAGCCCCCATCAGAAGGATCGTGGCATTCAGCGGAAGGAAGGAACCAAGCAGCGCTACTATCAGCGTTATCGCCGGGTTTTTAAGCCTCGCCATAAATCCCAGATTTGAGTTTATCACCAGCATTGAGATCAACACCAGGATAAACCTGAGCACGGACAGTATATAGCTTTCATAGCGCGCGTATATTCCTATTATCCGGCTTTTTACCATCAATAAGGTTTGCATAATAGATTATCCTTATTTTCTGTTACTTTCTTTTCGTTCATTGGAGTACATGGCATAGAGCTCGTTCAAAAGCTTGATATATGTGTCCAGATGCTTTTTTACGCGATGGTACCTGTAGGCATAAATAAAATAGGATACAACAACGTAGATCGCTATGAACACACCGAACTTTACCGCCAGATCCTTGAAATATTCAAGGATATCCATTTTATAAAAATCAGTCAGAAAAGTGCCGAAATCATACAGCACGTTCAGGGCGACAATGATCGCAAAGCCGAGAATACCATACAAAGAAGACTTCCAGACCTGGAAGCTTAAGTAATCGCCTCTGAAATACTCGCTTATGGAAATATCACGCCTTCCCGCCCCCTTTTCATAGGCGGCCATATGCGTCATAAGCCTGATTCTCTGATTATTTAACATTACTTATCAAGGAACCTCATCCTTGCGCTGTCCTTCTTCTTGGGCTCGGGCTTCTGGATCTCCTTCTTGGGCATAAGGCCGTTTAAGGAACTGATGGTGCTGGCCTTGCACTTTTCACAGAAACGTCCGGTAGCTATGGGCGCACCGCATCCCTCGCAGAGGATTCCGGCAGCCGTAGGCTCCGAGAAGACAAGCCTTTCCTCTCTTACCCACTGTCTGATCTGGTTCTCCTCAACCTCACACTCTTCGGCAACCTCTCTTACGGATGCTCCGCCATGATCGTTTATATATTCCTTGACCTTCTGGAAGGTTTCCTCAAGCTCTTCACGGCACTTCGGACAGATCGGCTGACCCGTAACATAGTTAAAGATATTTCCGCATCTTCTGCAATTTCTAACGTTCATATGAACCTCCTTCACAGGCAGGGGTATCCCTTCAGTTTCCGGCAGAAAGCCGGAGGCCCCCATACATTTGATTTTGCTTTGCGGCTTAAAACCGCAGTCTCCCACGATTACAACATGCTCGACGTACTCAGTACGACGAAATAAACCCCTTTGACTCCATACTCTTTTAAACATCCGGCAGCGGAGTCGATAGTACTGCCTGTCGTATAGATATCATCTATCAACACGACTGTTTTTAATGATACATCATTTCTTCCTATTTTGAAAGCCCTTTTAAGATTATTTTCCCTTTCCTCCACGCTTAAATTCTTCTGGGGCTTCGTATTTTTCGCCCTGACAAGAAGGTCTGCGTCCACCGGCACCCCGATCCGCTTTGACAGCTCGTTGGAAATAAGCTCCGCCTGATTATAGCCCCGCTTAATATAGCGCTTTCTGCTTAAGGGAATGGGCACGAGAGCGTCAGGCTTCAGATCGCGTATGAACCTTCCCAGCCTCTTTTCGATCTCGTCTGCATAGAACCCGGCATACTCCTGTCTTCTGTTGTACTTAAAGCCGTATATGCTAAGGCTCATTATGTCATTGTATACAAAGACCGCCCTGCCGCTGTCAAATTTATGCTCCCGCGTGCTGCAGTCGGCGCAGCAGACCTCTCCCGCGTCCTTCAGAGGCGCGCCGCATTTAAGGCAGCAGGGCTCCTCTACGTATTCAAGCACCCCCTCGCAGTCCCTGCATATCCTCGCCCCTCCCGGAGTGACTATATCCGAGCAGACCGGGCATCTCCTTGGAAACAGGGCGTCCAGCAGGGCTCCTCCTATCCTTTTTGGTTCCTTCATATACCTGATATTTCCTTAAGCCTTAAGGCAAGGCCGGTATAGCGTCTGTGCTCATCGGCATTGTCTATCATATATTCTATCTGTTCCCGCTTACCCATGAGCACGACACACCTGACCGCCCTCGTAACGCCGGTATACAGAAGATTCCTGTAAAGCAGGGGCTTCGGGCCGTTCAGTATGGGAATTATCACGGCGGGATACTCGCTTCCCTGGGATTTGTGGATGGTAACGGCATAGGCTAAGGACAGCTCATCAAGGCTGTCAAAGGGATATTCCACAAGCCTGGCCTGATCATATTCCACAGTGAGCGTTTCCGAAAAATCGCTGATACGGCGGATTATACCCATATCTCCGTTAAAGACCCCTTCCCCGCTGTCCACCTCGATCCCGTACCTGCTCTTTATCTTCCAGACCAGCTGGTAATCGTTCTTTATCTGCATCACCTTGTCACCCTCGCGGAAAAGGGTTCCCGATACCTCCTTCTCATGCTTTTCGGGAGAGGGGGGATTTAAGTACTTCTGAAGCATGGGATTAAGGGATTCCACTCCCAGGACTCCCTTCTTCATCGGGGTGAGCACCTGGATGTCAAAGGGATCGGCATTGACGTAGCCCGGAAGCTTATCCCGGGCAAGGATAACTATGTTATTTAATATCTGCTTTAATTCGTTTCTTTCAAGGAAGAAGAAATCCCGGCCCTTGTTGCTCAGGTCGATATGCTCTCCCCGGTTTATCTTGTGGGCGTTTATTATGATGTCGCTCTCTCCTGCCTGTCTGAATATCTTTTTCAGGATGACCGTCGAGGAGGCAAAGCATCCGGAGGATATGATATCCTTAAGCACCGCTCCCGGGCCTACGCTGGGAAGCTGGTCGGTATCCCCCACCATCACAAGCCTGGTGCCGGGCAGTATCGCCTTCAGAAGGGAAGCAAACAACGAAATATCCACCATTGACATCTCATCGACTATTACCAGATCGGCCTCCAGGGGCTCATCCTCGTTCTTTGCGTAATAATAGCCCGTATTTCCGCCGCCCTCGGTCCCTGAGCCCGGAGTAAGGTGCAGAAGCCTCTGTATGGTCTGGGCCTCATATCCCGTAGCCTCGCTCATCCGTTTTGCGGCCCGTCCCGTGGGGGCGCAGAGGCAGATATCGCTTTCGGTATCCTCGAAATATTTAAGGATCATATTTATTATGGTGGTCTTTCCTGTGCCGGGCCCTCCCGTGATTATCGTGACGCCGTTCATCACCGCTTTCTTTACCGCTGTCCGCTGGATATCGTCGAGCTCAAACTTAAGGCTCTTCTCAAGCCTTGTTATCCTCTTTTCCACCGTTTTTTCGTTCTCTTCGCATACCATGGCAAGATCGCAGAGCCTTCTGGCGCAGGTAAGCTCAAGGTAGTAAAAGACGCTTTCATAAACGCACACCCCGTGCTCCCCGTTCTTTATAATGACCTTTTTATCCATAGCCAGGTTTTTTACCTGGATCCATACGATCTCAGAGTCCACCTCCAGGAGCTGTGCGCTTCTGTCGGTAAGCTCATCCTTCGGAAGATAGCAGTGCCCCTCCGAAAGCGCTTCTCTCAATACAAAGAGCACTCCGCTCCTGACCCTGTGGTCGGAATCGGGGCTTATTCCCATCCTTTCGGCGATCCCGTCCGCGGTCTTAAAGCCTACCCCGTCGATGTCCTCCGCCAGCCTGTAGGGATTCTCGGAAAGGATCCTGTAAAGACCCTCTCCGTATCTCTTATAGACCTTCAGGGAAAGAGCTCCGCCGATGCCGTATTTCTGCAGAAAGAGCATGGCGTTTCTGAGCTCCTTCTTCTCAAGGATCCTTACGGCTATGTCCCTTGCCTTCTTTGCGCTGATCCCCTTGACCTCGGCAAGCCTTTCCGGTTCATCCTCTATTATACGGAAGGTATCCTCCTTAAACCTCTCAACGATCCGCCTTGCAAGGGCGGGCCCAACCCCCTTTACGGCGCCGGAGCCCAGGTATCTTATCATGGCCTCCCCGTCCTCGGGGATCCTCGACTCGTATTCCTTTACCGTAAACTGCTGTCCGTAGAGCTGGTGCTCGGTATATTCTCCCGTAAGGGTTACGGCCTCTCCCTCGTTAATATCCCTGAGAAAGCCCACGCAGACAAGAGGCTCCCCCGAAGCCTCTGCGGGATCCTCTTTCGATCCCTCTTCGCGGTTCACCTCAAAAACAGTATATCCATTGTCCTGATTTCTGAAGATAATATGGCTGATATAGCCTGAAATGCTTTCCATTTATGACAGATTTCGTTTCATCTGCTCAAAGAGCATCTGAGCAAGGCCGTTCTCCTGCTGATCCGCGGCCATTTTCGCGTATTCTCCCGTAAGATTGTCCTCATAATAGCTCAAAAGCTGCTTCGTGGCCGGGTCCTCCGACTGGGTCAGGTTAACGGAGCTCTTCATCTCCTTAAAGACCTGCTCGATAAAATAAGCCTCAAACTGCTTGCAGGCATTCATCAGCTCCTCGTCCCGAACCTTTTCGGAATCCTTTCCGGCTGCGCCTTCTTCGGAGGGATCGGCCACCTTCCCGCTATTTTCGGAGGTCTTCGAATCGAGGATGTCCTTAAAGCTGTTGAGCTTCTCCTCAAGCCCCGAGGTTCTTGAAGTGCTTTCGGCATTATTCAGTACGCTGTTCAGATAACTGTTGTTTATACCGTTTATATCCATACATATATCCTTTTGAGCATCACGCGGTCACAGCGGTCAAACTGCCTATGTTGTTACTATTCACAGCCTTT
>DNAD01000259.1:12672-17596 GCA_003484785.1 Lachnospiraceae bacterium | reverse complement strand
CTGGATATGTCCCGGATCGAGTCGGGGCGCATGGTCATTCGGAATGAAGAATTCTCCTTCTCAAAGCTCATGGAGCAGATCAATATCATCTTCAGCGGGCAGTGCGAAGAAAAGGGGCTGACCTACGACTGCAGGATCAACGGCCATCTTAACGACTATTATATCGGTGACAGTACAAAGCTCAGACAGGTCCTGATCAATATCCTCGGAAACGCGGTCAAGTTTACGCCGGCCGGAGGTCTCGTGGAATTTACGGTGGAAAAGACAGCGGGCTTTGAAAACCATTCGACGCTGCGCTTTATGATCCGTGATAACGGTATCGGCATGAGTAAGGAATACCTGCCGAAGCTCTTTGAACCCTTCAGCCAGGAAAACTCAGGCGCCACGAATAAATACGGCAGTTCCGGGCTCGGCATGGCGATCACTAAAAATATCATCGAGATGATGAACGGAAAGATCGAGGTCGAGAGTACTCAGGGAGAGGGTACGACCTTCTATGTGAGCGTAACGCTCCTTGATTCCGATAAAAAGACCTCCGACAGCCTGAAGGACATTGAGATCCGTCCTCAGGATATGCGCGTACTGATCATCGATGATGAAGAGATCGCCGGTGAGCACGCCAAGCTCGTTCTGGGACAGGCGGGCATCAATTCGGATCTCGCGCTTTCCGGAAAGGAAGCGATAGAAATGGTGAAGGTCCATCATGCCAGGCAGGAATCCTACGACCTGATAATCGCGGACTGGCAGATGCCGGAGATGGACGGAGTGGCAACCACCAAAGAGATCCGTAAGATCGTCGGGGACGAATCCGCTATCATCATCTTAAGCGCTTATAACTGGGACGATATCTTAGAGGAGGCAACCGCCGCAGGCGTTGACAGCTTTATCTCAAAGCCGCTGTTTTCCGGAAACCTCTTAGAGGAATTCAATAATGCCTTAAAGAAGAAAAACATTGCTGCAGCCAAAGAAAAGGCGAAAGCCGATCTTACGGGACGTCATATCCTGATTGCGGAGGACATGGAGATCAATGCGGAGATCCTCATGGAGATACTGAAGCAGCGCGGGATAGTCCCGGAGCATGCGGAAAACGGAAAAATAGCCGTGGAAGCCTTTGCCTCTCACCCCGAGGGGTACTATGACGCGATCTTGATGGATATGAGGATGCCGGAGATGGACGGTCTGACCGCGACGACCACGATCCGCGCCATGGACCGGAAAGACGCAAAGACCATTCCGATCATCGCCCTTACCGCAAATGCCTTTGACGAAGATGTACAGAGAAGCCTCCAGGCCAGCTTAAATGCCCATCTCTCAAAGCCCATAGAGCCGGCTGCTCTCTTTGAAACTCTGGAAAACCTGATCAGCCCCTGAGATGTATGATCCCAAAATACAAAAGGAGTATAATACACAAAGCGGGAGATTGAAACCTGAATGGAACGGAAACTGTTTAGCAATAAAGACCTGCAAAGGCTTATAATACCCCTGATACTTGAGCAGGCTCTTACCATCATGGTAGGGATGGCGGATATAATGATGGTCGCGAATGTGGGAGAGGCTGCGATATCCGGGGTATCCCTGATAGATATGGTAAACAACCTTGTCATATCGGTGCTTGCCGCGCTTGCCACCGGAGGAGCGGTGGTCACCTCACAGTTGCTTGGGTCCGGGAAAAAGCAGGAAGCCTGCCGCTCGGCCATGCAGCTGATAGTTTCCTCCCTGCTGATCACGACTGTAGTTTCCCTGATCGTAATTTTGTTAAACAGTGTGATAATAACCCTGTTTTTCGGATCGATAGAGGAGGATGTTTTCAGAAACGCCAGGATATACTTCATCATCTCCGCGTTTTCCTATCCCTTCCTGTCGATGTATAATTCCGAGGCCGCGATGTTTAGGGCAATGAACAACTCCGGGGTCACCTTCAGGGTCTCGCTTATAATGAATCTGATCAACGTTACGGGAAACGCTCTGGGTATTTACGTTTTTCATGCCGGAGTGGCGGGGGTCGCGGTGCCCTCACTGATCTCAAGAGCCGTTGCGGCAGCGATCCTTTATCTGCTCTTAAGGGATCAGAGGCACGAGATACATATCCTCCGTGAGAGGTTCAGCTTTGATCACAGGCTCATAAAAAGAATGCTTTACATAGGGATACCCAGCGGGATAGAAAACGGCATCTTCCAGCTTGGAAGGGTGATCGTTGTCAGCATAATCTCGGGCTTCGGTACTGTCCAGATAGCTGCGAACGGGGTAGCCAACAGTCTTGATTCGGTAGGCTGTATCAGCGGCCAGGCCATGAACCTCGCGCTTATAACGGTCATAGGCCGCTGTGTGGGAGCGGGCGATGAGGGACTGGTCAGATACTATACCAGGAAGATGATGGTGATAGCCTATATCCTTCAGGCCATATTCTGCAGCATAACTCTGTCTACAATAACGCCGGTGCTCTCCCTTTACGGGCTGAGTCCGGAGACTCTCGAGCTTACCAGAACGCTTGTAAGGCTGCATAACGGCTTTGCGATCCTGCTCTGGCCCGTTTCCTTTACCTTCCCGAATATGCTGAGAGCGTGCAACGATGTGAGGTTTACGATGGGGATCTCGGTGTTTTCCATGTTCCTTTTCAGGATAGGCTTAAGCCTCATAATTGCCGTACATTTCGGGCTCGGGGCCATAGGCGTATGGATAGCGATGATAGTTGACTGGATATTCAGATCCATATGCTTCATTATAAGATATCTTCACGGGAAGTGGAGGATCACGGGATATCTTGTAAAAACACAATAACAGGAAATGAACGAACGATCTGCCGGGGCAGATCGGCGCAATGGGGATGATATGGTAATATTTGCAAGGGTGGCACTGATATGCTGTACTGCCGTACTGCTGTTTTTGTTAAACATATCCTTTAAGAAGGATCCTTTTTCATACAGGAACATTACAACCATAAGCCTTATCCTCCTTCTGGCCGGGATCTTTACCGAAAGCTTTACGATGCATCCGGTAAGGGGGGCGGACGGAGGCGTTCTGGTCGTGAGGACCGGGGCGGAGTTTCTGTGGCAGTTTTCGATAAAGCTTTGCGTGCCCTTTTGTTTTATCTGCATATTTCTGTGCGTAAGCAATATAGTCCTCCTTCGAAAAGAGGGCTACAGAAGAAATAATTTTTTGGGCTTTATTTTTAGCGGATTATACCTTACAATTATAAATATCATGTGGATCCCCATGAACCGGATGCCGGCCTTCTTAACGGGACCCATGGTTTTTTTAAGACTGCTGTTCTGCTATGCGGAATGTACCGTTCTTGCGATCTTAGTGGCGGGATATGCGGTGCTTAAGCTGAAACCGGTGTATGACAGGGATTTCATCATAATACTCGGATGCTCGATAAGTAAAAAGGGAAAGCTGAGACCTCTCTTAAAGGGAAGGGCGGACAGGGCAATACGTTTTGCCTGGGAACAGGAATGGAAGACCGAAAAGTCCGCGCTCTATGTCCCCTCCGGCGGAAAGGGAGCGGATGAGCCCATGAGCGAGGGCTCCGCTATGGAAATGTATCTTATAAGCCATGGCGCCGAGGATTATGAGGTATTTGCGGAAAAGGAATCAAGAAATACCCTGGAGAACCTGGTTTTTTCAAAAAGAATAATCGACGGCCTCAGGGAAAATGCCAGGATCGCGGTCGTCACCACGAATTTCCATGTATTGAGAAGCGGCATGCTGGCAAAACGCGCCGGCATCGATGCTGTTGTCATCGGCAGTAAAACGGTCTGGTACTTCTGGCCCAACGCATTTTTCAGAGAGACCGTTGCTGTCCTCTTTATGTTTATGAAGGTTCATCTGTTCGCTGCGGCTCTGTTTCTGGCTGCTGCCGCAATGGTATAAGTATCGGACGGAGATCCTGATAAATTTTTGCCACAGCCCCGGCTCTTTCGTATAAATACTATGAAAGGCTAAGAGCACAATACGACAGAGCAAATCGGCGCAGAGCTGTATTTCGGAAGGCAAGGAGGGTATCATGGAATCGTTATTATTTAATCTGTTTGATTTTCAAAGATTTGAAAATAATGAACAGTTATCTGCTCTTATACGCGAGACAGGATCAAGATATTCGGGGAAAAGGGACATGGGCTTCCGTAAGCTGTCTGATGAGGAGCTTTCAATGGCGGCGGGCGGCTGTGATCCTGCTTCAATGTCTCCGGTGGAAGGGATAACTGAGATGAATGATGGTTTTGAACAACCAAAGGATAGGAAATTAGGACCATTGCACAGCTGACTGCCATGGACGATGCAGCGGCTCCCTTACACGGGGATTTCGATGATTTATCAGGGAACAGCGGGATTTAAAGCTTTATGATGTATGACGCATCAACACAGGAACAGATTTACAGGGATTATTACGATAAGGTATTTGCTTATACGATAAACAGGACCCGCTCCAGGGAGGACGCGGAGGATCTGACGAGCGAGATTTTTATCAAGGTTTATAACAAGCTTGAATCCTTTGATGATAAAAAGGCTCAGCTCTCCACCTGGATATATCAGATCGCAAAGCACAGCGTGATAGATTATTACAGAAGGTATAAGCTAAGCGAGGAGCTTCCGGAGGAGATCACCAATGAGGATGAGATAGATCAGGATCTCCTTAACGAGGAATCCCTGTCAGAGCTTGCAGCGGCTTTGCAGAAGCTTCCGGAGGAACAGAGGGACATCATAATCAACCGGTATTATTACGGTCATACTCTTCAGGAGATCGCGAAAATGATGTCACTGTCCTACGGCGTTACAAAGCTGCGCCATAAGGAAGCGCTGATGCGGCTGAGGCAGGAAATGTCCTGCGCTGATTCCTGAAAATGTCCGGCAGGGCGATCAGTGTCGCTGTCACGGTTCAAAGGGCCGTGAACAGTAACCGATCGGTACCGGCGCAAGTTTCTGTGTT